>NZ_LZGX01000028.1:0-99855 GCF_001690825.1 Gilliamella sp. Fer1-1 | reverse complement strand
ATTTAATGTTTTATAATCGATTGGTTTTTTTATAACCAGAAATAATTAAAGAAAAGGAAATAAAATGAAGAAAACATTAATTGCACTTACAACATTTGCGTGTTTCTCAAATTTTGCTTACGCTGAGACCAATGGATTTTATTTAGGCGGGCAATTAGGTGCTACTATTTTAAAAGTGAGCGACATTGAAGATACTTTACATTATAGAAGTCGTATAGTAAAAGACGATATTTTCGACTCAATGCATAAAACTAAATTAGCAGGTGCTTTAAATTTAGGTTATAACCTTTATAATTATGATGTACCAGCTCGAGTTGAATTATCTTATACTTTACGTGGTAACGCAGAGAAAACAGAAAATAGATATAGCACATATGAGGATTATCGCCTTCGCACTACGCAAAAAGTAAAAGCACGTATGAATACGTTAATGTTAAACGGTTATTATGATATTGAAATAGACTCACCAATTATTCCATTTGTTGGTGCAGGATTAGGTGTTGCATTCACCAAATTAGAGCATAATCATAAAGAAAAATGGAATGTTTCTGTTGATGGTGTTGATTATGAACGTTCATTATCAAAAACAAAAACTAAATTTGCATGGAATGTTGCTGCAGGGGCTGCTTATAAAGTTAATAATAACCTAGCTCTTGATTTCACCGCTCGTTATGTAGATGCTGGTAAAGTAACCATTAAAGAATATAACGAATACTATCGAACTAATGCAAGTGGTAAATTAAGATCAATTGATCTATTAGCAGGTGTTCGTTATAACTTCTAATCAATTGATTAAACTAAAAAGGGCTGTAGTCCTTTTTAGTTGATTAACAAGTGTTGCATCAAAATTAGTTACAAAAAACCTCATAGTTAGTATAAAGCTCATTTAAAAGATTACGCTACCTATGTCAATGCTTCATGTTCAATAGGCGTCATATTTTATAAATTTGTAAAAATATTTAAGAGTCTATGTCGCTTAACCGTAAAGATGATTTATTACAGAGTATTCATATTGCAAATCCTAATAAGAAATATCAGTATTGATTTTCCACATGCTTGAACTGCTAAGCTTACAATGAGTTGGTTATTTACTAAACTATTTGATTAGGTTTTAGTAGTTTGAAAACAATCTTTAACTCTATTTTTCAATTTGTAAACAGCAGATAAGTTTACTTGTCGATATATTTTCTACTTTTCGTCGGGCAATACGTTTTTTACCTTTAGATCAAACTTTAACTCGTAATATGCTTGATATACTCGCTTATAATGCCATTGATATCCTTGCTTTCTGATATACGATTAAAGTCAGTAAAAAAGTGTCAACATAAGCTTATTTTAAAATAATTATAATTTAGTGCTTGGTCATTTTAATGACTGAAGCTTGTATTATAGAGAATTTTATACTTATTGCTGTGCTATTTTAGTCGATAGTTATATTTTTAATAGCCATCTTCGTCGATGAATTATTAACAGTATTTACTATAAATAAACCACAGAAAAATATAAATCAATACAATAAATACATTCTCAAAGTAATAAATGCAAAAAATGTCAATAAAGCTATATGTTTAGGGAAAAATCTGATAATATTTACAAGGATAAGCGATAAGGGAATAAAAATGATTTATGAACTCGCACCAACCGAATTGCATGATGAATTTAAAGCTTTTCATCATAATCTAGAAAAAATAGCATCACAACATGTAGAAGTTTGCCCATTTTGTAAAAATACTAAATTTTATAAAGTTCGGTCAAAACCAACTAAAACATACCGCTGTAAAGCTTGTCATAAATATTTTACTGCTTCAACCAACACCCCTTTCCGTCGTTTAGTGCCATTTAATGAATTAGAAGTTATTTTTATTAACCGTATAAAAAATATCAGTTATAACAATATTGCTAAACAGCTTGATATTTCACTGGCAAAGGTTATTCGTCGGGAATGTGCAATTATTAATTATCTTCAAAACAATTATCCATCATTACATAATTGGTATACTCATAAAAAACAAACAACATTAATTCCAACTTTAGAACAACAATATAAAATAATTAAAGACAAAGTAACGAATTTATTGGGTGAACAAAATCAAACCTGCATATATTGTGGATCTAACGAAACAACTAAAGTTGGAAATCGTGCTTGCTATCGTTGCCGATGTTGTCGACATAGTTTTAATATTTTAAGAGATACCAGCTTAAACCGTATTCCGAAACCTGAATTATGGTTACAATTTATTGATTTGATTGTTTCTGGAGCAAATAATTTGCAAATAGCAAAAACACTTAACTTACACAACGATACCGTGCGTAAATGGCGATCTAATTGGTGCAAAATGATGAAGTATTGGCACTGTGATGCGCTTGCCATTTGGTGTAAATATAAAGAAGAAGGTAATAATTAACAATTAATTTGATAATTTGACGTTTTATTATAAATTTCTCAAACAATAACATAAATGGATATCAGTTCTATGAAAAAAAATAATTTATTTTTATATATGTGCTTAATTAGCAGTGCATTCTTAATCAATGGTTGTGATGGTAAAAAAACACCTGACGATACCCGATTATCACAATTACCAACTGCGGTTATTAATAGTTATCTTTTTCATACTGAGCCAGAACTTTTACCGTTTAGTAAAAAAATTAAACAACAACAAATCCAAGGTTCATCAAATAAAACGATTAACTATAATGAACAAGGCTTTGTCACTAATTATGATTTAGAAGGATTACATGGTGAAATAAACTATGATACGGCTAAATATAGCTATGGCATGAACGACACCAGAAATGTTTATGATATTGTTTTTGATTCATCAAAAAATATTCTTGGTATGAAGAATAATGATAATGATATCGTTGCAAGCACAGAATTTGATGAGCAAGGTCGTTTGGTTGAGACAACCTTATCACATTTTTCCGAAAATAACGTGATATTTAGCAGTAGAATTATTTATGATAATGATCATGTAGAGCTTGTATTATATAATGCTTATGTTCCTGTCGATGCAAACACGAAATTCCCAGTATTATCACAAGAAAAAGATGTCATATATAATGATAACGAGCAAATAGAAAAGACCATTACTAAAACATTTAAGTTATCATCAAATGGTGACATCATCATTAATGAGAATAATGAGCAAGAGGTTGAACTAACAGAAACTTGTACTTACTCGGAATATAATCAAAACAACGACTGGACTAAAGCTGTTTGTATTACTGCAGGTAGCGAATCAAAAACCGTTAATCTAACCAGAACAATTCAATATGATTAGTCACAGCCATATTCGTCATATTGGCGGCAAAGTATAATTGTATCTTCTATTAACCGCCTAGCAATGGTGCCATACTCAGGAATTTTAGGTAATTGCGTGTAATGGTACCAATTTGCTTCAATAAGTTCATTTTTGTCTACCACTATTGCACCACTATCATAATCAGCCAAATAAGCCATCATTAATGAATTTGGAAATGGCCAAGGCTGTGATCCAACATAACGAATATTCTTAATTTTTATTTTTGACTCTTCAAATACTTCCCGTTCAACGGCGGTTTCCATTGTTTCGCCAATCTCGGTAAAACCCGCCAATACGGTGTACAAGTTATCCCGATTATGCCTAACGTGCTTGGCTAATAAAATTTTATTTTTATGGCGAATTGCTACGATAATAGATGGTGAAATTTGTGGGTAGTAACGTTCTTTGCAGTGATCACACATACAGCACCATTCGGTATTACTGATATACATCTCATATCCACAATATCCACAATATTTATGGGAGCGATAAAACTCAGAAAGCTGCACAGCTCGTCCAGCCATATTAAATAAGGATTGATCTGCATTATCAAGTAATGGACGGATTGAACTCATCGCATTTTTTATTTCACTACAAATGAGCCAAGCAGTTTGTCCATTCAACTCACCTATTGGTTGGGCTCGTTTATTCGTAAAACCAAGTTCATCAGCACGCCCTACAGGAACTTCACCATCAGGCAACCATAATCGTCCATTAGTACTTACAAACCAATAACCTATTTCACTGCCAGTTAAATTAAATTGTTGTTGTATATTCATATTATAAATACCAAAAGTAAAAACGAAAAAAGGAGGGGTTCCCTCCTCCTTTTTTAACAATATTATTTTTTTGTTTTCTCGTGAAGCCCTTTTTTCTCAAGTTCCCAGTAGATAAGGCGTTGCTGGACAATTGTGAATAAGTTACTGACGATATAATATAAAACTAAGCCTGATGGGAACCATAAAAAGAACACAGTAAAGATTAATGGCATATAAGTCATTAATTTTTGTTGTAATGGATCGGTAGCCGGAGTTGGTGACATTTTTTGAATTAAGAACATGGAGCCACCCATTAATAAAGGCAAAATATAATAAGGATCTTGCGCAGATAAGTCATAAATCCAAAGTGCAAATGGTGTATGGCGTAATTCAACTGCGCTACTTAACATATAGAATAATGACAAGAAAATCGGCATTTGAATAATTATTAGTAAACAACCGCCTAATGGATTGACTTTCTCTTGTTTGTAGAGAGCCATTGTTTCAACGCTCATTTTTTGTCTATTATCACCATAACGCTCTTTCAAAGCTTCTATACGAGGCTGTAATAATTTCATTTTTGCCATTGAACGATACTGTGCTCGCGTTAATGGGAATAAAAGACCTCGAACAATAAAAGTAATAACAATAATTGAGAAGCCCCAGTTACCAACAAAACTTTGTATAAACTTCAACAAATAAAAAAGAGGTTGTGACAAGAACCATAACCAACCGTAATCGACAATTAAATCAAGATGATTTGCAGTTTCTTTAAGCTGATTTTGAATTTCAGGTCCTAACCATAATTTGGCACTAATGGTTTGTGTACTACCTGCAGGAATAACGGTTGGCTCACCTTTGAAGCCAATTGTTGCTTGTGAGTTATTCGCAGTTGCACGAGAGTAAAATAGATTATTTGTATCCTGTGCTGGCACCCATGCCGAAGCGAAATAGTGTTGCAGCATCGCAATCCAGCCTGTTTGCGTCTCGACCGATAAAGCTTTATCTTTGATATTGTCAAAACTATATTTGCTGTAGTTGCTACTAGAACTAGAGTAAGCTGCACCACGGAATGCACTTTGCCCTAACCCACTACCGCCTTCAGTTGGAATATCATCAGGTAATTTGATAGTTTGTTTTAGTTGTCCATACATAGAAACATCAATAGGCTGGCTACTTTGATTGTTGATGTCATATTGAACATCAATAGCATAATTATTACGATGTAATATGTAATATTTAGTATAGCTTACCCCATTGACTTGATACGTTAATGGAACACGCAACTCATCTTGGCCATCAGCTAAAACATATTCTGATTTCTCAGTTTTATATACTGGGCGTTTTGAACCTTGTTTAGCATTATCTGGGCCATCTTTACCAGTTAAACCACTTTCAGCAATATAGATGAAATCAGGACGTGATGCTAATAACTGAAAAGGCGTACCAGAATGCAGTGTTTGCTCATATTTTAATAATTGTGCAGCTTGTACATCACCACCATAAGTATTAATAGTGAGTGACAACACATCTGATTTTACAGTAATTATTTTACCCTGTGCCAAGCCATCTGTTGAATTATCATCACCTATTTGTTGTGTTAATTGGTTTGTGATCGGCGGCTTAGGTGCGTGATCTTCCTCCCACGCTTTCCAAATAAAAAAAGATACAAAAAGTAAAGCAATGACTAAAATATTACGTTGAGATCCCATTAGTGTTTTTCTCTATTGGTTTTAGTTTTTGGAGGAACAAAATCTTCTCCTCCGTCATGTAAAGGATGACATTTTAATACACGTTTAGCTGTTAGCCAACCACCTTTTATGAATCCAAAGCGTCTTAGTGCAATTATTGCATATTGTGAACATGTCGGCGTAAAGCGGCATTTTGGACCAAATAAAGGACTAATAAAACGTTGATAAATACGCACAAAAAAAACAAAAGTATTAACTATCATGTGGTTACATGCATAAACGTGCAGCTTAATAATTGATATGAATTTATTTAAATATCGATCTTGGCTATGATTCGTTGACATAATTTATTGAGTGTTTCAACGATTTGTTGATTATCTAAATCTATAACAGGCTGTTTAGCCATCAAAATAAAATCAATATTAGGAAGTTGATGTTGATGATGTCGAAAATACTCTTTAGTCAATCGTTTAATACGATTACGCTCATGCGCTCTTTTTACCTGTTTTTTCGCTATAGCAAACCCTAACCGTATATGGTTACAGTTATTTTTACGGGCCACTAAAGTTAAAAACGGCGACCCAGCCCGCACGGACTCTTGGAAGACATGATTAAAATCAAAGGGAGTTAGCAATCGTAACTCCCGAGGAAAAGTGAACTTAATCACCCAACTTTAAATCAGCTAGCAACAGTTAAACGAACACGGCCTTTAGCACGACGGCGAGCAAGAACTTGACGACCGTTTTTAGTTGCCATACGAGCACGGAAACCGTGAGTTCTATTGCGTTTTAATACTGATGGTTGAAATGTGCGTTTCATGACGATTTATATCCAAATCTAATTTATCAACAGGTTGCAGAGTCTAAACTCCACAGCATTAATTAAAGAAGTCGGAATTATAGAGACTATTTTATTTTTCGTCAATGAGATTTTCACCGATTTATTTGAATAAAAACCATTAATAGTTCATTATGGCACAATTGAATAAAATTAAACAAATTCTTATAACATAATAGGTTAAAAAAACAAAAATAAATCAACTAATCCATAAAAGCAAGTACACGCTTACTTTTTTCGCCACCGACTTCGCGTGCTAATTTAGGTACCAAATAACCCGATATCTTTTCGGCTAACTGTTTCATTATGATTTTTGCAACATCATCTTCGACTAAAAAATGGGCGGCGCCTTGCACTTTATCTAACAAATGGATGTAATAAGGCAAAATACCAATATCGAAAAGCCGATTACTTAACTGTGCTAAAACCTTGGCGTTGTCATTAACATTTTTCAATAACACGCTCTGATTCAGTGTTGTCACATCACTTTGTTTTAAAAGTCTAATTGCATTAGCAACATCATTATCAATCTCATTGGGATGATTAATGTGAGTAACTACTACAATTTGCAACCTGCTTTCAAAAAATAATTTGCAAAGCTCAGATGTTACTCGTGAAGGAATAACAACGGCTAAACGGGTATGGATACGCAAACGTTTAATATGTGGGATTTGTTCTAAGGCATTAATCAAAAATGCTATTTCATGATCTTTAGCCATTAAAGGATCACCACCTGATAAAATAATTTCATCAAGTTCTGGATGGTTAGCAATATATTCAAGTGCAAAAGCCAGGTTTTTTTTATTGCCTTGGTTATCGTGATAAGGGAAATGTCGCCTAAAACAGTAACGGCAGTTAATTGCACAGGCTGTTTTCGTTATTAACAATGCTCGGTTATGATACTTATGTAATAGCCCAGGGATAACATTATCTTGCTCTTGTAATGGGTCATTGCTATAACCCTTTACTTTTAATAATTCGTTATCATCGCAAAGCACCTGCAATAAAAGAGGGTCGTTATTGTCGCCTCTTTTCATCCGGTTGATGAAAGCCATAGGTACACGAAGTGGAAACTGCTTTTTTGCCAATTGCATAGAGCTTGAAATGGTTTTTGGGTCTAGATCCAAATAAGCATATAAAACATTGATATCTGTCACAACATTGGCAAGCTCTATAATCCATTTATCTTTATTATTTGGTAGTTCAATTTTTTGCTGTATAATGTGGCTCATTTTTTGTAATTCAGAATTTTAGTTGGAGCTTTTATGGCATCTTATAGTACTAATGAGTTTAAAGCGGGTCTTAAAATAATGCAAGATGGCGAGCCATGTGTCATTGTTGAAAATGAATTTTACAAACCCGGTAAAGGTCAATCAATTAACCGCGTAAAAATTAAAAAATTACTTTCAGGAAAAACTGTCGATAAAACTTTCAAATCTGGCGAATCAGTTGAAGCCGCTGATGTTGTGGATATGAATTTAACTTATCTTTATACCGATGGCGAGTTTTGGCATTTCATGAATAATGAAACATTTGAACAACTTTCAGCTGATGCTAAAGCAGTTGGCGATAATGCCAAATGGCTAGTTGATCAAGCTGAATGTATTTTAACTTTATGGAATGGTCAGCCAATTGCAGTAACGCCACCGAACTTTGTTGAGCTTGAAGTGATTGAAACCGATCCAGGTCTAAAAGGTGACACAGCAGGAACGGGTGGAAAACCAGCAACGCTATCAACTGGTGCTGTCGTACGTGTGCCACTATTTGTACAAATTGGCGAAATTCTAAAAGTTGATACACGCTCAGGTGAATATGTTTCACGCGTAAAATAAAGTAACTTATGATTAATTTTAATTTATCATAAACAAGAGAGGTTTCTTGACCTCTCTCTTACTTACCCAAATCCTGTTGCTTACCTTTGGGAGAAGTCCAACTTTCTACTCGAAAGTTATCATCAATGGTGAATTTTATCCACAAAACTTAAAAAGTGCTAAATTAAATAAGCCCCAAAACAATACATCTAGCACTTAAAAATCATTCAGAAAACCAATTGATTTTATTGGGTTTTTTTATTTTTTACTGAATCTAGTATGTGATAAGGGATCTATATTTTGCAGCTTTTATCTTTGGATGATGGCATGTGGTAAGTATTAATTTTCAAAATACTACTCAATTTTAAATACAATTTGAATAAATTCTAAAGTTTTGTTACGAAGTCGAAATAATCAAATATTTCCCATTAAACCATATTGTTATTAATTTTTATCGTATATTGCCAATAAAAATTAAGCAACATATTGATGTCGTTTTCAATAACCAGAATTGTAGCGTGGTTTTGTTTGTTGCCGTTAGTCGAGTTAGCAAGCTATCAGTGAAAATATTTAGGCAGTGATATAGCCTCATATTAGAGGCTATTATCGTATTTATTAGGCTATATTTCAATTTAAGCGAATTATAAATAAACCATATGAGTACCTTTTTCTGGTTGAAAGGTAGCTTTACCAAATTCATCTAAGAAGTAGGCGATATGATCGGCTTTATCCCCCACTAAACGTCCTTTGACTTTGTTCCATGTCATCAGAGCTATCATCGAATCAGGTTCACAGCAAATTAACATGGGTTGTTCAAACTCTTCATTCCAATAAAACTCACCACCATATAATTTATGGGCGGTGAGTAATAAATAACAGCCATATTCTTGTGAGATCATGTTTAATTGCTCTTCTGAAATGCTGAAGTTCTTTTCAGCCAGTTCACTAATAATCATTTCAACAACGGTGATGCTTTTTTCTGAGTAATCAAGCTGATTAATGCTCCATGTTGGGCTATTCAATATGGCGTTTTGCGCCCATGCTTCAATTTCTTGATATAATTCATTTTTTTGTTCAGTCATTTTTATTCACTTCGCTATTGAGTTTAATCTGTTCTAATTGCTTAACACTTTGCCATGCGGCTTCCATTTGTTCAAGTGTTGCATCAATTAAAGTTATATTTTTTTGTTTGAGTATTGATTCGACTTGTTGAAATCGTCGAGTAAATTTTTTATTGGCTTGCTTTAAGCACTGTTCCGATTTAATTTTTAAATGCCTTGCTAAGTTGACGGTAGCAAATAATAAATCGCCAAGCTCTTCTTCTATTTTTTGTGGATCTTGTCTTGGGTGTTCTAACTCTTGCTCTACTTCGTTAATTTCTTCTTTTACTTTATCAAGTACCGCAATGATATCATTCCAATCAAATCCAACCGAGGCGCACCGTTTTTGAATTTTTTCTGCTTGCATTAGGGCTGGGATTGCCTTAGGGATATCATCTAGTAACGAATATTGCGCTTTTTGATCGCGCTCTTTTTGTTTAAGTTGTTCCCAATTCGGTTTTTGTGTTTGGTTGTCTGTAAAAATATGAGGATGGCGATAAACTAATTTATCTGCTACAGATTGGCAAATATCATCAAAATTAAACAGCTCTTGATCATTGGCCAAATCGGCATAAAAGATAATGTGAAACAGTAGATCGCCCAGTTCTTTTTTTAGTTCATCTGTATCTTGTTTATCAATGGCATCAAGTACTTCGTATGTTTCTTCTAGTGTATAAGATTTTAATGAAGCAAAAGTTTGAACTCGATCCCATTGGCAACCATTAATTGGGTCGCGGAGTTGTTTGGTGATTGCTTGTAAACGCTGTAATTCCTTCACAATATTTCTCATAAAATGAATCATTGGTTGTACCATTGTAAATGGTTTGATAGTAAAACGGTTGTTCTTTTAAATATTAATTTCAATATATTTTGATGCTGTTGATAATAATTTCATCAAAAATCACCATAAAAACAGCTAAAATAAGGCTATTTACGGAACTTCTAGCCGATAAATGTGAATTAAGTATATAATACCCCCTTATTAAATTAACTCTATTAAATAATATGCATAATTTACGTGAACTTACTTTAAGAGGTACCATTCTTGGTGCTTTTATAACTGTCATTTTTACTGCATCAAATGTTTATCTTGGCTTAAAAGTCGGATTGACATTCTCGTCAGCCATTCCTGCTGCGGTGATTTCAATGGCAATATTAAAACTGTTTTCGGGCTCTACCATTTTAGAAAATAATATGATACAAACTCAGGCATCGGCAGCAGGTACATTATCTTCAATTATTTTCGTGCTTCCTGGCTTGTTAATGATTGGATATTGGCATAGCTTTCCATTTTGGCTAACCTTTGCGGTATGCTCAGCAGGTGGAATGCTTGGTGTTTTATTTTCCATTCCATTGCGACATGTCATGGTAGTAAAAAGTAATTTGCCTTATCCTGAAGGGATAGCCGCCGCTGAAATTTTAAAAGCAGGTTCTGAAACTAATAATAATGAGGCGAACGAGGGGTTAAAAGATATTTTATTTGGTGGTGTTATTGCCTCTATTGTTAGCCTATTTACTAATGGTTTTCGTGTGTTATCCGAAAATACAGCCTATTGGTTTTCAGCTGGCAAATCTATTTTTCAACTCCCGATGGGATTCTCATTAGCTTTGCTTAGTGCGGGTTATTTAATCGGTATTATGTCTGGAATTGCTATTTTAATTGGTACCATGATTGGCTGGGTCTTTGGTATTCCAATTTTAAGTGCAATAAGTGATTATGATGCTACTCAGCCTTTATCCAAAATCGCTATGGGGTTTTGGGCTAGTGATATTCGCTTTATTGGTGCTGGCGTAATCGCTATTGCAGCAGTTTGGACTCTACTAACACTAATCAAACCGATGATTGAAGGGTTAAAAATTTCATTTAAAACTATGCGTTCTGATGTGTCAGTAAACGACATCGCACCAACCGAACGAGATTTATCACCAAAAGCGATTTTATTAATTATGGGTAGTATGTTGGTCATTTTATTAGTGACTTTCTATTCATTTATTGCCGATAGTGGACTATCTGCTGGTATTGCATGGACATTAGTTTTTAGCGCTGTATTATTTGCTTTTATTATGGGCTTTTTAGTTGCCGCGGCTTGTGGTTATATGGCAGGACTTGTTGGCTCATCGGCCAGCCCAATATCGGGTATCGCCATTGTTGCCGTGATTGTCATTTCATTAATCTTATTAGGTCTTGGCGAAGTCAATGGTATGCTGGATTCTATTGAAGGTTCCAATTTTGCTACGGCTCTCGCACTGTTTACTACCAGTACTGTTTTGGCTGTAGCTTGCATTTCTAACGATAATTTACAAGACCTAAAAACAGGTCATTTGGTTAATGCTACACCATGGAAGCAACAAGTCGCATTATTACTTGGCTGTGTTGTTGGTGCTATTGTTATTGCGCCTATTTTAGAAATTTTATACAACGCTTACGGTTTTACTGGTGCCTTACCTCGCACAGATATGGACACAACTCAAGTTTTAGCCGCACCACAAGCAACGTTGATGACAACAATAGCTAAAGGTATTTTTGCACATAAACTTGATTGGACTATGATCTTAATTGGACTTGCTGTGGGGGCTATTATTATCGCAATTGATGTAATCCTTGCCAAGAATAAGTCTAATTTCCGCATACCTGCACTGGCTGTTGGTCTAGGTATTTATTTACCACCAAATATCACAACACCGATTATTATCGGTACTTTATTATCTTGGATAATTAAACGTAATGCTTATAAAAAGGCCAAAGCGCAAAATTTAGATCCAGAACAACAATTCAAAAAAGTGGATCGTAAAGCTGCATTAATTGCTTCAGGATTAATTGTTGGTGAAAGTTTAGTTGGTGTTTTATTAGCGGTTGTAATTGTGATTAGTATTACCAATGGTGGCAATGATGCACCACTGGCAGTACCAGTTAATTTAGGCATATTACCTGAACTTTTAGGTCTCTTTGTTTTTGTTAGTATATGTGCACTCTTTATTCGTCGTGCTTTATCGGCTATAAAAAAATAGTCATTTAAGTAACTAATTTAAGCCCTTTGTTTTTACAAAGGGCTTTTTTATCAACTTTTATTGTTTTATGTTATTTTTTATTTTTAATAATTAAAACAATATTTTTATTAACACATTTTTAATAATAGACAAGATATCATGATTGTATTTGATTCAATCCAAGTGCGTCGAGGCATTAATTTGCTTTTAGATAATGCTTCGGCAACCATTAATCCTCAACAAAAAGTGGGATTAGTGGGTAAAAATGGTTGCGGTAAATCCACTCTTTTTTCACTGATAAAAGGCGAAATTCAAGCTGATGCAGGTAAATTAAGTATACCACCTCAATGGCAACTTGCTTGGGTCAATCAAGACACGCCTGCATTGGGTATTCCTGCTATTGAATATGCCATTGATGGAGATCGGGAATACCGTCAATTAGAAAAACAGTTAGATATTGCTAATAAGCAAAATAATGGTGAACAAATTGCGGTTATTCATGAAAAGTTTGATACTATCGATGCATGGACTATTCGTGCTCGAGCTGCAACGCTGCTTCATGGCTTAGGGTTCTCTAATGAGCAATTAATGTCCCCAGTTAAATCATATTCAGGTGGTTGGCGGATGCGGTTAAATTTGGCACAAGCCTTGATGTGCCGTTCTGATTTATTGTTGCTTGACGAACCGACTAATCACCTTGATTTAGACGCTGTTATTTGGCTTGAAAAGTGGTTAAGTAATTATTCAGGCACGTTGATTTTAATCTCTCATGATCGTGATTTTTTAGATCCGTTAGTTAATAAAATTATTCATATTGAACAAAGAAATTTATTTGAATATACCGGCAACTATTCTTCATTTGAAACTCAACGCTCAACGAAGTTGGCACAACAACAATCGCTTTATGAAAGGCAACAACAAAAAGTTGCACATTTACAGAACTATATCGATCGCTTTAGAGCAAAGGCAACTAAAGCGAAGCAGGCCCAAAGTCGTATAAAAATGTTAGAAAGAATGGAGCTCATTGCGCCAGCGCATATTGATAGCCCATTTCATTTTCATTTTAAGCCAGCTGAATTTCTTCCTAGCCCTTTGTTAATGATGGAAAAAGTTGTGGCGGGTTATGATGATAAAATTATACTAGAAAAGATTAAACTTAATTTGGTTCCTGGATCTCGGATTGGATTATTAGGGCGCAATGGTGCTGGAAAATCAACATTAATAAAACTATTAGCAGGTGAGCTTTCTCCTAAAGAAGGACATATTAATCTTGCTAAAGGTATTCAACTTGGCTATTTCGCTCAGCATCAGTTAGAATATTTACGCCCCGATGAGTCGCCACTCTGGCATTTAACACAGCTTGCTGAGCCAAGAAATACCGAGCAAGAACTGCGTAATTATCTAGGTGGGTATGATTTTCAAGGCGATAAAGTCAGCGAACCGATCAAAACGTTTTCGGGGGGCGAAAAAGCACGCCTTGTTTTGGCTTTAATTGTATGGCAAAAACCTAACTTGCTACTATTAGATGAGCCAACCAACCATTTAGATTTAGATATGCGACAAGCATTGACAGAAGCACTGATTGATTTTGATGGAGCTTTGGTTGTCGTTTCACATGATCGTCATTTGTTACGTTCCACGACTGATGAATTTTATTTGGTTCATGATCATAAAGTTGAACCATTTGAGGGAGATCTCGATGATTATCAAAAATGGCTGACGGAAGAGCAAAAAAATGATCGCCAAACTAATGAAGAAAGTGATTTAGTCAAAAAAGAAAATAATAACGTTTCAGCTCAGGATCGTAAAGAGCAAAAGCGCAAACAAGCTGAATTACGCGCTCAAATGCAACCAATAAAAAAACAGTTACAAAAAGAAGAGCAAGTACAGGAAAATTTAGCAAAACAACTACAAATGATAGAGCAACAACTGTCTGATCCAATGATGTATGAAGCCAATAAAAAATCGGATTTAACAAGTTTACTTTTGCAACAAAGCCAACTGAAAAGCGAGTTAGAGCAAAGCGAGTTAAAGTGGTTGGACTTGCAACAGCAACTCGAAGAATTTCAAATAGAATAGATTATCTCGCTTGTAATACAATATTGTAATAAATAAGTTTAATTTTATTGGCTAGAATAAAAAAAATCACAGATTTAACTCTGTGATTTTTTATTTTATCAAATAATTTATTCTAATAAAATTGATTAGTTTTTTTCAACTTGACTAAAATCAAGCTCAACAGGCGTTGAACGACCGAAGATAGAAACCGATACTTTTAAGCGGCTTTTTTCATAATCAACTTCTTCAACAACACCATTAAAGTCAGCAAATGGACCTTCGTTAACACGAACAAGCTCACCTGGTTCAAATAAAGTTTTAGGACGTGGCTTATCGCCAATTTGTTGTAATCGATTCATGATAGCATCAACTTCACGCTGACTAATTGGGGCAGGTCTATCAGAAGTACCACCAATAAAGCCCATTGTTCTTGGCACACTTCTTACTAAATGCCAAGTCGCATCATTCATCGCCATTTCAACTAATACATAACCAGGAAAGAATTTACGTTCACTCTTACGGCGCTGACCGCTTTTCATTTCAACAACTTCTTCGGTTGGTACTAATACTTCCCCGAAAGAATCTTCCATATCATGTAATTTAATATATTCACGTAATGATTGTGCTACACGCGCTTCATAACCAGAATACGCTTGTATAACATACCAACGTTTTTGTTGTGTTTCGCTCATATTAACGCCCTATTGATGTTAAATAAAAGATGGCTGAACCGAATAAAGAATCCATTCCCCAAAGCGCTAAACCAACAATAACTGTGATAGCAGCAATCAGCATGGTTGTTTGTGTCGTTTCTTTACGAGTCGGCCATACAACTTTTCTTAACTCTTTTCGTGATTCTTGTAAAAACAACAAAAATGATTTACCTTTAGCTGTTGTGATCGCAATGAATAAAGTTAATAGCGAAAGCACAACAACCGCTATAATCCGAACGATCGTATTAGGTTGATATATATCATTAGGTTCAGCAAAATAAAAATTTCCCCAAACAACAAACGCAATCAATACTAAAACTAAACACCATTTCAATTTGTCTAGAGCAGTATTTGTATTTTGACCCTCGTTACTTACTAGCATATAAAACCCATGATTATGTTATATTATAATAATATCTACTTTCCAAAATGCTCTTTTAAATAAAAACATTTTGCTAAACAGACTAGATAAGAAAGGGCATCAAATGACACCCTCATCTCATAATTGCAAGCCTTTAAATTATTTAATAACTTTAGCAACCACACCAGCACCAACAGTACGGCCACCTTCACGAATCGCAAAACGTAAACCTTCAGCCATCGCGATAGGGTGAATTAATGATACTGTCATTTTGATGTTGTCACCAGGCATTACCATTTCTACGCCTTCTGGTAATTCAATAGTACCCGTTACGTCAGTTGTACGGAAGTAGAACTGTGGACGGTAACCTTTGAAGAATGGAGTATGACGACCACCTTCATCTTTACTTAAGATATACACTTCTGATTCAAAATCAGTATGTGGAGTGATTGAACCTGGTTTTGCAAGTACTTGACCACGTTCGATTTCTTCACGTTTTGTACCACGTAGTAATACACCAACGTTTTCACCTGCACGACCTTCGTCAAGTAATTTACGGAACATTTCAACACCAGTACAAGTGGTTTTAGTTGTTGGTTTGATACCAACGATTTCAACTTCTTCACCCACTTTGATGATACCGCGTTCAACACGACCAGTTACTACTGTACCACGACCTGAAATTGAGAATACGTCTTCAATTGGTAATAGGAATGGTTTGTCAATATCACGCTCTGGCTCTGGGATGTAGCTGTCTAATGCTTCAGCTAATTCAACAATTTTGTCTTCCCACGCTGCTTCGCCTTCTAATGCTTTAAGCGCTGAACCACGGATTACTGGTGTGTCATCACCTGGGAAATCGTATTGAGATAGAAGTTCACGGACTTCCATTTCAACTAATTCTAATAACTCTTCGTCATCAACCATATCACATTTGTTTAAGAATACGATGATGTAAGGAACACCTACTTGACGACCTAAAAGGATGTGCTCACGAGTTTGTGGCATAGGACCATCAGTTGCTGCTACTACTAAGATAGCACCGTCCATTTGTGCCGCACCAGTGATCATGTTTTTAACATAGTCAGCATGGCCTGGGCAGTCTACGTGCGCATAGTGGCGAGTTGGTGTATCGTATTCAACGTGTGAAGTATTGATGGTGATACCACGTGCTTTTTCTTCTGGTGCGTTATCGATTTGATCGAATGCACGAGCTTGACCGCCGTATTTTTTAGCAAGAACAGAAGTAATTGCTGCAGTTAAAGTTGTTTTACCATGGTCAACGTGGCCGATTGTACCAACGTTAACGTGGGGTTTTGTACGTTCAAATTTTTCTTTAGACATCGATTGTCCCTCAAATGTAATACAAATCGGTGGCGATTCACCACATTAACCAAGTATCATATTTAATATCAACATAATACTAACTTAAAATTAGCTCTGAATAATAACAGATAAAGCTATCTAGTGACAAGCATTAAAAGCAGTCAAATTTGATATTTTTAGAAGTTTAGGAGAATAACAAGAATGGTGCTGATAGGCAGATTTGAACTGCCGACCTCACCCTTACCAAGGGTGCGCTCTACCAACTGAGCTATATCAGCAATTGGAGCGGGCAGCGGGAATCGAACCCGCATCATCAGCTTGGAAGGCTGAGGTAATAGCCATTATACGATGCCCGCATGTTCAAACTCGGCTACCTAAATGCTTCAATTAGCTATTGCTAATATTAGATGATGGTGGTGGGGGAAGGATTCGAACCTTCGAAGTGTGACACGGCAGATTTACAGTCTGCTCCCTTTGGCCGCTCGGGAACCCCACCCCGAATCTTTATAAATTTGTCTACTTAGGAAAATGGTGCCGGCTGCCGGAATCGAACTGGCGACCTACTGATTACAAGTCAGTTGCTCTACCTACTGAGCTAAGCCGGCCTAAGTGCTGCGCATTATGTACTAGAACACTCAACCTTGCAAGCAAAAAAAACAAATTTTATTTTGTTTGATTAAAAAAAAATCAAAAACATAAAAAAGACCTGAAATATGAGCTATTTCAGGTCTTTTTTTAATCAATAAATCAAAAAATTAATTTATATTAATTTTTTGAAGTTAGTTTTTTTTTAGACGTTTGTACACCTTTAGCGGCGGTATTGATAGCAACATCTTCGCTAATATCGCCATTGTCTTGATATGCACGTCCATAATAGGTATCAAGCAAAATTTGTTTTAATTCTGCAATTAAAGGATAACGTGGGTTTGCACCTGTACATTGGTCATCAAAAGCATCAATCGCTAGTTGATCAACTTGTGCTAAGAAAGTGTTTTCATCCACGCCAAATTCTTTAATAGAAAATGGAATATCAAGATCTTTTCTTAGTTGATCTAACCAACCAATTAATTTCTCGACTTTCTTTTCATCTTTGTCAGTAGCTAAGGTTAAACCTAAATGATCAGCGATTTCTGCATAACGGCTAATGGCTTTAGGATAACCATATTGACTAAAAGTACCTTGTTTAGTTGGTTTATCCGTTGCATTAAACCGCACCACATTGCTAATTAACATTGCATTAGCCACACCATGAGGAATATGGAATGCAGCACCAATTTTGTGTGCCATAGAGTGACAAACACCTAAAAATGCTTGAGCAAATGCAACACCAGCTAATGTGGCAGCACTATGCACTTTCTCACGTGCTATTGGATTTTTAGCCCCTTCTCTATAACTTGCAGGTAGGTACGTTTTAAGCATGCTTAGCGCTTGCAACGCTTGCCCATCAGAAAACTCACTAGCCATCACAGATACATAAGCTTCTAAAGCATGAGTAACCGCATCATAACCACCGGCGGCACAAAGTGATCTTGGCATGTTCATAACTAAATTAGCATCAACAATAGCCATATGCGGAGTAATTGCATAATCCGCTAATGGATATTTTTGACCAGTTGCGTCATCAGTAACAACAGCAAATGGCGTTACTTCAGAGCCTGTACCCGATGTTGTTGTGACACAAATTAATTTTGCTTTTTGACCCATATTTGGGAAATGGCAAGCACGTTTACGAATATCCATAAAACGTAATGCTAATTCTTCAAATTTTGTTTCAGGGTGCTCATATAAAACCCACATAATTTTAGCCGCATCCATTGGCGAACCGCCACCTAGCGCAATAATCATATCTGGTTGGAATGATTGCATTGAGTCCGTACCCTTACGAACAACGCTTAAAGTGGGATCAGCTTCAACATCAAAGAAAGTTTCACAAATAACACCTTGTGCTTCTAATTGATCAGTGATTTGTTTTGAGTAACCGTTGTTAAATAAAAATTTATCGGTTACCAAAAATACACGTTTTGCGCCTTGCTCAATCACTTCATTTAAAGCAACTTGAAGCGAGCCACGTTTAAAATAGATAGAACTTGGTAATTTGTGCCATAACATATTTTCTGCTCTCTTAGCGATTGTTTTCTTATTGATTAAATGCTTCGGTCCAACATTTTCAGATACCGAGTTACCGCCCCAAGAGCCACACCCTAATGTTAAAGATGGCGCCAAATCAAAGTTATACAAATCACCAATACCGCCATGAGCTGCTGGTTGGTTAATTAAAATACGGCAAGTTTTCATTTTACTACCAAAATAAGCAATACGTTCACGGTTGCTATCTTGATCAGTATAAAGCACAGAAGTATGCCCCATCCCACCCATTTCAACTAATTTTTCCGCTTTATCAACCGCTTCAGAAAAATCTTTAGCTTTAAACATAGCAAGTGTTGGCGAAAGTTTTTCATGAGCAAATGGTTCAGACAAGTCAACCTTATTCACTTCGCCAACAAGTACTTTCGAACCAGCTGGAACTTTGAAGCCGGCCATTTCAGCAATTTTGGTCGCTGGTTGACCAACAATATTAGCATTTAACGCGCCTTTATCGTTTAAGATAATACCTTGTACTGCTTTAGTTTCTTTAGCGTTTAATACATATGCGCCATATTGGGTTAATAAACTGCGCACTTCATCATATACAGAATCAACCACAACAATTGCTTGTTCTGAAGCACAAATCATACCATTATCGAATGTCTTAGACATAAGAACAGAAGCCACAGCACGTTTTAAATCTGCTGTTTCGTCAATAACAACTGGCGTATTACCCGCTCCAACCCCTAATGCTGGTTTGCCTGAGCTGTAAGCTGCTTTTACCATACCCGGACCACCTGTTGCTAAAATAGCCGAGACATCATCGTGATGCATTAACGCATTTGATAACTCAATGGATGGTTCATCAATCCAACCAATAATGTCTTTTGGTGCACCAGCTTTAATTGCGGCATCTAATACAATTCTAGCTGCTTCAATCGTTGATTTTTTTGCTCGAGGATGAGGGGAAAATACAATTGCGTTACGAGTTTTTAAACTAATTAATGATTTAAAAATCGCAGTTGAAGTAGGGTTAGTGGTTGGAACAATTCCACAAATAATACCAAGTGGTTCTGCTATAGTAATAGTACCAAATGGTTCATTTTCAGCCACTATACCACAAGTTTTATCGTGACGGAATTTGTTTAAAATATACTCTGCAGCAAAAAGGTTCTTTATGACTTTATCTTCAACAATTCCCATTCCTGACTCAGCAACTGCCTGTTGTGCTAGTGGGATACGTGCTGCCGCTGCGGCTGTTGCGGCTGCTACAAAGATTTTGTCGACTTGCTCTTGAGTATAAGTTGAATAAGTCTCCTGTGCTTTTTTCACTCGAGCCATTAACTCATTTAACTCATTCATATTAGTTACTGCCATAGATTTCTCCTTGAAATTAAAAAATAAATCGGGATCGTTTGGCGTCTTCCTTGAAACTATTTAATGCTTAAGCATAATAACAAAACGAAATTAGCACTATCCTAAATCAGATTTTTAATTTATACAATAAGATATTAAACAAAAAAGTAGTTTAATAATAGAACAATGATTTTTAAGAAGAGAAAAAAATTGAATAATAAAAATAGCAACAGATAAACAACTATTTCTAATAAAAAATAGTTGTTATTGAAAGTAACTCATATATAAAAAAGAAGCTGTTTGCTTAGTTCAAAATATAAATCATAAATGACATAATCTATTTAATACATAACTCACAGCAACAAAACCAAAAGTTGCTGTGACTGTGGTAATTGCCCCAAATCCTGATTCGCAGTCCATTTTTTTAGGGCCGTCTGCGTCACTTTTGGTAAAACATATTTGCCCATTTTTAGTTGGATAAGTTAGTTGTTCGGTAGAATAAACACATGGAATGGCAAATTTACCTTTACTGTCCTTATTAAGTTTATAATGATTTTTCAATTTTTCGCGTAATTTAGCGGCTAATGGGTCTTGAATTGTTTTTGCTAAATCAGCAATTTTAATTTGAGTAGGATCTTTTTGCCCACCAGCTCCACCGATGGTAATCACCTTTAATTTCTGTCGCTTACAATATGCAAGTACAGCCGCTTTATCATTTACACTATCGATAGCATCAATAATATAGTGATAACGCGGTGATTGTTTTGTGCCCAAATATTCACTGACATTATCTCCATTAATGAAATCATCAATTTCATTCACAACACATTCAGGATTGATTTGTAAAATTCGCTCAGCCATAACCGATGTCTTTGCTTTACCGATATTGGATTTTAATGCATGAATTTGGCGGTTAGTATTTGTAACGCAAACATCATCCATATCAATTAAGGTGATTTGACCAATGCCACTACGCGCTAGCGATTCAGCAACCCAAGAACCCACGCCGCCAATACCAATCACACAAATATGCGCTTGCGAAAAGCATTGTAAAGCTGATTGTCCATAAAGCCGTGCAATGCCACTAAAACGTTGAAGATAAGATTCTGTATTCATAGATAATTCTTGATGATGGTTATACTCAAATATCAGCTTTTTTGAAAACTTTACAAATTATAACTGCAATATTCTTTTATAAACAAGTTATTAATATGTATTGGTGCTATTATGTTCTTTCAAGAATAAACAACTAAATTTCTAGCTCTCATAAAGATCAACTAAATCATCCCGATGATGCACAATAAGTAGGATATTATTTGTCATTAATTGTATTCGTTTGAGTTATTAATTTTTCCTACAATAAATAATGTTAACAATAATTAATAGAGAGGAAATAAAGAATGCGCAACCCCAAAAAACTGCTTAATGATCCCAATAATGTAAGGCAAGAAGTCATGCAAGGGTTGATCTATGCTTATCAGGGAAAGCTAACAGCAATTTCAGAGCATTGTGCTGTTTATGGTAACCATATTGCCAATGATCAAGTTGTCATTGTATCAGGCGGTGGTACAGGTCACGAGCCGACTTTTGCTGGTTTTATCGGTAAAGGAGGTATTGATGGCTGTGCACTTGGAGAAGTTTTTACATCGCCATCGCCCGATCAAATTATTGAAGTGACCAAAGCTATAGAAAAAGGGAAAGGCGTCCTTTTTTTATATGGCAACTATTCTGGTGATGGCATGAACTTTGATATTTCAGCTGAAATATTAGCAGAAGAAAATATTGTTATCAAAACGATTCGAGCAACTGATGATATTGCTTCGGCACCATTATCTAAGATTTCTGATCGCCGTGGCGTCGCTGGTATTATGTTTTTATACAAAATTGCTGGCGCTGCCGCACAATTTGAAAAATACGACCTTGAAAATCTCTACCAAGTTGTATCGAAAGCAAACAACAATGTTCGTACCATCGGTGTCGCCCTAGATGGATGCGCATTACCTCAATCAAATCATTTCAATTTTGAATTAGATGATAACGAAATTGAAATTGGTATTGGTATTCATGGTGAAGCAGGGTTGCGTCGACAAGCTATAACATCATCTGATGAAGTTGTTAAAGAGATGATAGACAGCCTGTGTAATGATTTACCGTTTAAAAAAGGCGACCGCGTGTGTGTATTAATTAATAATTTAGGCGCACTGAGTAATGCCGAACTGTTCATTGTAACACGTAAAGTCGGTATTGAGCTGGATACACGCGGCATAATCAGCCACGATGTCGTTGTTGGCCATTTTTGTACATCCCTTGAAATGTCTGGTTTTTCAATTAGCTTAATGAAATTAGATGAAGAATTACAACATCTTTATGATTTACCTTGCCAAACACTAGGATGGAGAAAATAGAATGAATTTATTACAAGTTCGTAAAATGATGTTATTTACCGCCCAAAAAATGATCGAAAGTGAACCAACATTAACCGCTTTAGATCAATTAGTCGGCGATGGCGATCACGGCATCGGTATGAAACGTGGATTTACAGCTATCATGGTGCTACTACAAGACGAAAAATTTCAACCAACTAATATAGGTGATTTTTTTACGCAAATTGGTACAAAATTAATGATAAGTATGGGCGGAGCTTCTGGCGCTATTTTTGGTACTTTATTTAGAGCGGGCGGAAAAAGTATTACAGGCGTAACAGAGTTTGATTCTGATGTATTATCAAAACTCCTTAACGAAGGTTGGCAGGCAGTCTATCAACGCGGAAAAGCCAAACCAGGGGATAAGACTATGGTTGATGCCTTAGCCGCTAGCGCAACAACCGCAAGTCAATTAACATCTACGAAGTTAATCGATGCGCTACCTAAAATCGCACAATCTGCTATGGAAGGCGCAGAAAAAACGAAACAGATGATCGCTGTATTTGGACGAACTAAAAATTTAGGTGAACGCGCAATTGGTCACATGGATCCGGGAGCGGCTTCAATGGCGTATATCTTAAAATATATGAATGAATATATCCAAACCCAATAAAACAATAAATCCGCCGATATCATCGGCGGACATCATCATCACAATATCGATAAAATAATATTCTAAGTATCATTGATAAAATGTCTAAGTATTCAAACAACATCTAATTTTTTAATATAAAATTTTTTACTGATTCACTATTTTTCTATTAATTGACTAGGGGCTGTTGATCTTTGCTGTACATAAATTACTCAACAATACATTGGCAGCCACATTAACATAAATGCCAGTGATACCATACTGGCATAATTCCTTTCTAACTTATCGTATCTAGTTGATATTGAACGATATTGCTTGATTCTAGCAAAGGCATTCTCGACTAAATGACGATAGCGATAAAGGCACCTATCCATACTGCTTTTATCTATATCCTTACCATAATTACGTTTAGCAATCACCGTTCGTCCGCCTTTTTGACGAACAAAGCACCGAAAAGGCTCGCTGTCATAACCTTTATCGGCTATCACTGTATTCACTTCATCGAGCTTTTCAACTAGGTTTTCTGCATAAGTGATATCATGTCGTTGTCCTTCAGAAAGCTCAAAAAAATAGGCAAACCACCACTATCAACCGCAAGATGAATTTTAGTTGAATGACCGCCACAGCTCTGACCTATTTGCTCGGAATGCTCCGTTGCAGCGCCTGTACTATGTTGATGAGCCCTGATCCTCGCCAAAAAAGTGGACAAAAGTCGCCTCTATGATATAAACAAAAATCATAGGAGACAAATATCATGGTCAAAAAATTTAGTATCGAATTTAAACAACAATCAGTGGATTATGCGTTATCTAATGCACACCTTTCTATCAGCGAACTTGCCAACCATCTAGGTGTGGGTAAATCAACCCTAGATAAATGGATTAGGCAACTTTCCCCGAATAAAACTAGCCGTCGAGAGTTAACCGCTGAGCAACAGCGGATTATGGCGTTAGAAAAAGAGATTAAAGAACTGAAAATGGCCAATGATATACTAAAAAAGGCGCATGTGTACTTCATCAACAATCCAAGTCGGTGAAGTACGCTTATATGAAAAATCATTTAACTAGCTATCCCGTTACTAGGATATGCTCATTACTTGGTGTCAGTTCATCAGGTTATTATGCTTGGTTAAAAAGAGCAAACAAATCCGCCAAACTCAGCGAGTATATCCAAAAACAGTATTGGCAACATAAAGCCCGTTTGGGTGCACCAAGCCTGCTTCATGATGCAAGGGAAGCGGGCTATCAAGTTTCAGAAAGGACAATTAGCCGTGTTTTGCAACAATTGGGATTACGAAGTAAAGCAGCACGTAAATTCAAGTATAAAACAGACACGGCTCATCACAATATTGTGCCCAACACGTTAGATAGGCAATTTAACCCTGATAAGCCGAATACGACATGGGTAACCGATATTACTTATATCAAAACGGGGGAAGGTTGGTTATATTTGTCGGTGATTATCGATTTATATGGACGAAAAGTGATTGCTAGGCAAACCAGTCGCTACATAGACCGTCATTTAGTGTGTAATACATTAAAACAAGCCTTATTTCGGCGTCACTTTCCTAAAAATGTACTCATTCATAGTGACCAAGGAAGCCAATATTGCAGTGCTGATTTCAAGCAATTATTGTTACAATATGGGCTAAGGCAAAGCATGAGTCGAAGAGAAAACTGGCTAATAAAGCACTATTTGAATATATTGAAATCTATTATAATCGGATACGCCGTCATTCAGCCAATGGCTGGGTATCACCTGAACAATATGAACAACAATATTACCAAAATGAAAAAATGATAGAGGTGGGCACTGTCTAATATTTTGGCGAGGATCACCCTGATAATCGAGCCATCTAGGAACACCCATTCAAAATCCGCTAGTTGTGATAAATGTTTGAAAATATCAACTAATATTCCTTTTTAGACCACAAATTAAATCGCCTATAGACGGTGCTCCATCCACCAAATTCTTCTGGCAAATCTCGCCAAGGAATACCGGTTCTCATTCGGAAAAGGATCCCTTCAAACGTCATCCGATGCTCGGATTTATTATAAACTCGGCCGGTATTTTTCATTATTTGTAGTAGCTTTTCCCACCGTTTATCTGTTAGCATTGTTCTTGGCATGATGAATCGAGTTAGGGTTGTTTTTTGCAGAATTATTATAACTCACATCATGCCGTCTAAAAAACAATCACGAAAGATCAATACACCCTAATTCTTTGAATTATTTGAATTATTTTTGATAGAAAGTTGTAACTAATTTTCCATCCGCTTTAGCAACTACAAAAAGTAAAAACTGAATTCTAAATTGTACCGAATTCAGTCTTAAAAAAGGATAGAAAAGTCATTTATTTTTAGCAAAGAAAATCCCGACTACAACAATAAATATTCCTAGAATCTCTTGGAGAGATAGATTTTCATGAAAAAGAATATAAGCATATAATGCGGAAATAACAGGCTGCATAAGAACTAATATTGATGCAAGGCTAGCAGATATTTTTCCTAGAATATAGCTAAGGCCACCTTGCCCTAGTATTTGGGAAAAAATAGCTAACCCAATAAGAGGCCATAGTTCTCTCCAACTTGTAGGGTAACTAACTCCCTCCATAATTAAACTGGCTAATAAAAGGACAACAACTGAGCCAAAGGCACTATAATACATAACTTGTACGCTAGATACTCTAGTTCTTACTTTGTAAACAATGAGTAAAAATAAGGCATAAAAAATAGATGTCATAAATGCAAGAAAATCACCAAAGACATTTCCTTCGTTAGTATTTTGTTTACCGGTGATCAGGATAAAAAGCCCTAATAAAGCTAAAAACAATCCTAGTAAAAATTTTTTTGATATTTTTTCTTTATATAAAAAATAGCAGGCCGGCACTATACTAAAAGGGACTAAATTTGCTAATAAATTTGCATTTGCGACTGTCGTATATGAGAAAGATATATTCCACAGTATTAAATCCCCTGCTAGAAATCCTCCAGAAATATAGAGTAAAAGTTTATCTTTACAGATCACTTTATTCCTTTTTTCTATTTTAAAAAAAGGATATAGTATTGGAATGCTAAACAGTACCCTATAAAAACCTGTACTAATAGGTCCTAATTCACTTAATTTGACAAAGATCCCTCCAGTGGCTAAAAATGACACAAAGAGTAATGTAAGGAAAAAATATAAATATCTCATTGAACGGCTACCTTAATATATTGTTTAGTATTTTTTATTGTTACAATGTGTAACTATCCCCTAAAATAGTACAGCAAAAAAGTAGAAAATTCTCTATGATACAAGTAAAGGGGATTTAATTATGAAAAAAATGACTGACCATCAAATCGTCGCTATTTTAAAAGAAGCTGAAGCGGGTATTCCCGTTAAAGAACTGTGCCGTAAATAGGGCATGGCAAATTCAACTTTCTATAAATGGCGTGATAAATACGGTGGTATGGAAACCTCTGATATTAAACGTTTAAAGGAGCTTGAGGCCGAAAACCGTAAACTTAAACAGATGTTTGCTGAGCTCAGTTTAAAATCTCAGCTTCAGGAAGAAATCATAAAAAAGCTTTAGTGCCAACTGGGGCACGTAAAACGTGGGCACAGCAACTACAACAAAATCATTCAGTTACTATTGCTATGAGTTGTGCCATTGTTGGCTTAAGCTGTTGTGCTTACTATTATCAACCTAAGTTACAGGATGATTCGGTGATTGTTTCGGTGTTGAATGCTATCACAGACCGGCATTTACGCTGAGGCTTTCCTAAATGCTTTAATCGTATCAGAAAGCTCGGCTATAAATGGAATCATAAGCGTGTTTATCGGGTGTATTGTGAGTTAAAACTTAATATTAGAGCTAAACGTAAAAAACGTATCCCCCAACGAACACCAGAAAAGCTATTGGTTCCTAATAAACAAGGTGAATGTTGGTCAATGGATTTTATGAGTGATAGTAGCTGTAATCAACGTCGCTTTAGGACATTCAATGTCATCGATGACTTTAATCGTGAGGCGTTAGGTATTGATATTGCAGTAAGCTTACCGGCAGGGATAATTACCCGTTACTTAGATAAACTGGCCGAATATCATGGGTATCCATTAAAAATACGAGTCGATAATGGACCAGAATTTACAGGAAAAACCTTTATAAACTGGGCTAAATCCCATGATATAGCCATTGATTATATAGAGCCCGGTAGCCCATATCAAAACGGGTATATTGAACGATTTAATCGCACCTATCGCACAGAGGTATTAGATTTATATTTATTTAATAATCTGGAACAAGTAAGAAAGGTAACCGAAGAATGGCTAACCAGTTATAACACCGAAAGACCGCATGAGGCATTAAATAACATGACACCGCTCGAATATAAAACATTAAAACAGGCAGCTTAATTTTCTACGTAAGTTGTGTACTAAGTTTGGGGTATTTACAAAGTGAACACTTATTTGTTAAAACGTCCCATAGCCATCGTATTAATCAAAAATTCACCAAACCCGCCTGCCCACAAACGAATGGGAAAGCCGAAAGAGTGATACGAACTTTGAATTGCGATGTGGTATAATCAGCATATATTTAGCGATTCACAAGATAGAAAACAAAAACTGAAACGCTTTATTAATTTTTATAATACCGTTAAACCGCATAAAGCGATTTCAGGGAAAACGCCTTATGAGTTTTTAGAGGATTATTTTAACCATGAAGTGTAAACAACTCGGCGTTTTCCTACAATTAACGTATTAAAATAAATAGACTAAAAATTATTTTTTAAATTTAATTTGTGAAGGATAGGCCCAACGCTGTAACTCCTCTGACGGAAATCCACCCGGATCTTTACCGCCATTAATCAGTAAAGCGTGATAGTATATTTCAGCCATTTCTTCAATATATGCAGCTTTTAATACAGCTTCATAAGGATCTTTGTCTACGGCAATAGCACCATGCTTTTCCATTAAAATGGCATCAGCTCGTTTTATGGGTTCTATAACGCTATTTGAAAGGTCTGGTGTACCCGGTCGCCCATAGGGTGCAACAGGGATCACACCATCTTTTAAATTAAGAATTGCACACTCATAAACAACGGCTGGAATAGGTTTTGCTAATACAGCAAATGATGTTGCAAAAATAGAATGCGTGTGTGAAATAGCAAAAACATCTGGACGAGCTTTATAAATTGCAAGATGCATTAAACACTCACTGGTTGGTCTCAATCCTGAATCGGCTTCAATAACGTTAGCATCAAGATCCATCACAACAATATCCCGAATTGTTAACAACTTTTTATCAATTGTTGTTGGCGTGACAAGAACATATCCTGACTCTTTATCACGAACGCTAGAATTACCTGCTTTATGTTTACAAAGTCCCCACTCACTCGATGTTTTAGCCATGTCGACCACATATTGTTTTTGTATCTCTAACATTGTGTAACTCCTATTTTGACAAGATATTCATTGATAATTGGCAAACAACTCCCAAATTTCATTGCTATTTTTGGCATTTCGTATGCGCGTTGCGCCTTCGTGAAATTCTAATAATTCATTTAATTGGGCAAGTGCTTTAAGGTGTTTTTGTGGATTATTTGTTGCTAAAACAACAATTAAATCCGCTTGCATATAACCACAAATAGTGATTCTTTCTGATAGTTTAAGTAAAGACATAGCGACTTTATTTACACCATCATCAATGCCAGCATGGGCAATAATTAACCCATCGACTAGCATAATGTAAGGTTGCTCAAATTGGATTTTATTCACCATTCTTTCAAGATAATCACTTTCTATGGATTGGTTGTTTAACAATGGCTGTGCGGCTAATGCCAATGCGTCCTCCCATGCTATATTCACTTTTTCTATAATGTTGATATGTTCTTTTTGCATTAAGTCGGCTAATGAGGGGATTTCTTGTTGTGTTATTAGTACGGGGTTATCATTCATTTCATCGTTATAAAGATATGCAGTTAACTCCTTTTGCAGTGCTTTTTGATCTTTGATATTGCTATATTTTTCAATAATAAACATCAGCTCATCAACTTGAATAATGCTAGGATCAATACCTTGTAAAGTGCCAATCACTTGATGACGAAAAGCATTTTTATGAAAATTATTCAGTGAAGGATTAACAATAAATAACAATTTATCGGTAGATAAATGTGAGGTAGAAAAAACAATATCATAATAATGATGATATTTTTCAAACTCACGTTTAGACATGGCATCAGAAAAATGTAATTCAGGAAGCAATACTTGTAAAGTCAGGTAAAGATAAGTTGAGACAGTTGCACTATTTTCGCAAACAAAAATTGCGATCTTCTTTGTTTTAATTCGGTTGATCAAACCTTCTCGAGTTAACCAACCGCCCAAAAGTACAGTAATAAAAGCGACTTCTTCATCTGGCATATTACAATGCAATATTTTTTCAAAAGGGGAAATCGCTTTTCGTACCATTTCATGTAAGTGACCAAACTCTTGCAATACAATGTCATATACACTGTTGATATTAGAAATATGATATCGAATACGATAATAAGCAGGTTTCCAATGCTGATAAATGCGTTCAATCAGTTCGCTCTTATCT
Organism: Gilliamella sp. Fer1-1; assembly: GCF_001690825.1. Lineage (NCBI taxonomy): Bacteria > Pseudomonadati > Pseudomonadota > Gammaproteobacteria > Orbales > Orbaceae > Gilliamella > Gilliamella sp. Fer1-1. The sequence continues at coordinate 69,872 of NZ_LZGX01000028.1, read as the reverse complement.
TTAAAGGTGATACAACTAATCTGTTCAAAATTAGCAATAACCTCAACAACACTTTCTAATAGCACCGCATCTAAATGGAAATATTTATCGGATAGAGTTTGTATATTAGAGCTTTGCACTAATACCATTAAAAAAATTTGCTCATTAAGATCAGTAATACCAAATTTTTCAATGAGCTTTTTCAATAATTGAAAATCACGACCATTTGCAACTTCAGTATAATTTTCTGGCAAAAGCGCAATTTTTTTATCGGTTTCTATGCGCTGTAACATAAAACAAATAAAGTAAGTTAGCTCTTGCAACTGCTCATCAGTAAAAACAATTTTTAATTTCTTTTCTATTTCGCTAAATACCTGTCCTACTTGTTCTAAGCGGCCTTGGGTAATAATCTCATTTTCTCTAAAAATTTTGTCAGCTATTGGCATACTAATAATTCGACGAATTAATTTTAGCAACAAATAACGTTTGTCAATTTCATTACCGATAATACGATAACCATTCTCGCGGTCATAATTGATTTGTAAATGATATTGAACAATCATTGCTTGTACTTTTTTGATATCATTGATAACGGTGTTTTGACTGACAGTAAGCGATGAAGAAAGATGTATTAACGACATCCTTTCCGTTCTAATTAACAGAAAAAAGAGTAGTAAATGAACTCGTTCATCTTCAGAATAAATATAACGTCCAATAGCAAGCGATACAGGCTCATCCCTAAAGGTTTCGATCACTAATTTAGGAACACTAAACTTACCAGTTTTAAATCGTTTAATTAATTCAAGATTAGATGATTCAAGAAAGTCATTAATTTTCTTAATGGTATAACTAAGCTGTTTACGAGTTAACCCAAATTCAGATTGAAGCTCAACGCCACTCATATTTGGATTATGAATTAATGCTTTTAAAACAGCATGAATTCGCTTATCGACAACCATATAATAATTACCTTATTGTTCGTTGTCTGATGGTAACTAACCTTACCACCAGATTTACTGCAAAATATGTTCAACGAATACTTTAGAACTCATTTATTCATTATTTTTTTCTGCTATATCCTGCATAGCCTCTTTACGCAGTTCACGGGCATAAAAGCAATACCCCACACACCAATAAACAGCAAAAAATAATGGAGCAAAATAACCTTTTAAGCATTGCCAAATAAATGAAAATGCATAAGTAAAAATAGGCGCATCAATTGAACTATTTGAAATTAGCTGATTAGCTGGGATATCAATAGCCTTAGTTGTTAATCCTAAATCGGTAATAATCGGTGCAAATTGAGTTCCAACAAATAAGAAGAATGGCACACCAATGATGGCTAAAATCACCATTCTTAATGTGTTTCCTTTAGTTAAAATATATGCAGGAACAATAAGTGCCAAATTGATAATGCCAGCAAAAGGGAGAAGCTTGTTACCAGGTAAAATAACAGCCCAAATTAAGGTAAAAGGAATAGCTGCGATAACTGTAAACCAAATCTCACTTGAACCACCCATAAATGGCCAATCCAAGCCAACAAATAATTTACGTCCAGCAAAGCGTTTATTCATATATTCACTAATTGCTTCAGAAATTGGCGATAATGCCTGCATAAATAACTTAGAGATCATTGGAAATAACATAAGCGCTGTAGCGGCTTGCACACCCAGCATTAGGATAGCAGCAAGATCATAACCAGCAATAAGTCCGAAAGTGACACCTAATAAAAAACCAATTACATGATTTTCAGCAAAAATACCAATTTTTGAGCGTAATGTCGCTGCATCCATTGGTTTATTTAAAATAGGTATTTTGCGAAGGAGTAGATCAAAAGGATAATAAATCGCACTGAAAAATAACATTCTATGAGTACAAGTTACCCCCGGAATGCCCGTTAGTTTTTCAATTCGATGTTGGTTAATATCCCCCGAATTAAGCTCTAATATGATCTGCAAAGTAGCAATAATAAAGGCAAGAGGCAAAGCCACAACAGCACCTAAAATTGGGGTAGCGACAGCAACCACAATAAATGCGGTAAAAATTTTTCCCCACACATTCCATAAGTCTGCGTTAAAGGTATCAGTCTTTTTTAGTACCAACATTAAAATATTGACACCTACTTGCAAAGGAAACATAAGAAAAGCATATGGCCAAGCCCAAGATACGTTCGCCATAGTTGTCCAACCGCCATCGATAATACTCAATTCAATCCCTGTTCGCTCCATCATAGTTTGCGCAGCTAAGCCAATAGCACCCACCATAAAACCAATCAACATACTCATACCAACAAATGCCACACCTAGCGTAATGGCAGCCGAAGCGCCATCTCTAAATTTCATGCGTACAATTAAACCCGCAATGAGCATAATGAATGGTACAAAAACTGGCGCACCTAAATTCAAAATATAATTTATAATTGTTCCTAAAAATTCCATATTTGTACTCCTATTTACAGGCATCAATTATTTTTTGTAGCTCTGCTTCCATATTTATTCCTGTTAGAAACGCAATACCATTGATGACAGGAATAGGGTACTGTTTTTCAATTTTAGTTATCGCTATATAAGCAGCACTATTTTTAATGTGAGTATCGACAGATTTCAGATCTACAACTTCTACTTTTATCTCATCAAGTTTCCGTTCTTTTAATAAACGAGTCACCTTGCTGGCGACGGTTTGTGATGTGGCCACTCCGCTGCCACATGCAACAATAACTTTTTTCATAAAGCCTCCTTATAAATTGATATTGGATGTCAATAGTGTAAAAATTTCATGTTCAGTTTTTGCGTGATAAAGTTCTTCTAAAAAACGCGAATTCACAAAGCAGGACATCAATTTTTGCAATAAATCAATATGCCCATCCTTTTGATTAAACCCTAGCAAAAACACAAAGTTAGCCTTTAACAAATGGTCATTATTTGCCATTTCACGCCATGGAATAGTTCCTTTGGATCGAGTAAAAAAGATAAACGGTCTAATAACATGTTCGACATCAGTATGCGGCATCGCAACCACATAAGGCTCAGTTGGTAATGCGGTAGGAAATGAAGACTCTCTTTGTTTAATTGCATCTAAAAAGGAATGATTCACATAACCACCACTTTTTAAAATAGGAAAAGTAAAATCGAAAAATTGATTTGTATCTTGAAAGTCTTTATCTAAAAGAATCAAATCTTCAAAAAACATTTGGTCGTTAGATTCATTTCCCATTTCATCCTCCCTCATTATGTGATTAGCAAACATCTAAAATATTGCGTATTTGCTATTGCTCGAATTAAAGCAGCATTAATTTAATATCATCAATTGTAGGGAATTAAGATAAAAGAGACGAATGGATTTGATGCCAAATAATATCCATGAAATTGCGCATCATAGGGAGAGTTCAATAGCCACGATTTGTTAAAAAATAGCTCGCCGCAAACGGTAAAAAAATTTTTAGATAATGGATTTATTGCAAGGCTAATTAAAGCCTTTGGATATTAATGATAATCGCTATATCTTAACTGTTAATAGGCGTGGAGCATCAGGTGGCGAATAAAAGCTTAACCTTACGGTAAAGCGTAAAGAGCGTATTGCTAAACGAAGCGCTGAAATGCGCTACCATACATTCAAATTGATAGGTTGAAGGAAAAAGGAATGAATCTAGAAATAATGAAGAGGTTATTGAAGAAACGCGTTTTGCCATTGCTAAGTAAGTTTGGCATTAAAAGTTTAATACTCTGCCAGCTTTAGTGCAGGCAGAGTAGGGGTATCAATTATTTAAAATTAATCTATTAGTTTTTAAATGAATGAATTGGAGCAGGTATTCTTCCACCACGGCGAATAAAATCACATGAGCTAAAGTTATTTACTGGCATGATGGGCGCATGACCTAGTAAGCCACCAAATTCAATGTTATCGCCTACTTTTAAACCGACAGCAGGAATAATTCGAACTGCTGTTGTTTTATGATTAATCACCCCTATTGCTGCTTCATCAGCAATGATTGCCGAAATAGTTTCAGCTGGCGTATCGCCTGGAATAGCAATCATATCTAGTCCAACAGAACAAACACAAGTCATTGCTTCTAGTTTTTCAAGATTCAGAGCGCCATTATTTACCGCATCAATCATACCCGCATCTTCTGAAACAGGAATAAAGGCACCGCTTAAACCGCCCACATGACCACATGCCATGACGCCACCTTTTTTTACAGCATCATTGAGCATAGCTAATGCTGCGGTTGTACCATGAGTGCCAACTGCTTCTAGCCCCATTTCTTCTAAAATATGGGCAACTGAATCACCAATTGCAGGGGTTGGAGCTAACGATAAATCGACGATGCCAAATTTAACGCCTAAGCGCTCAGAAGCCTCTTTACCAACGAGTTGCCCCATACGAGTAATTTTAAATGCTGTTTTTTTTATGGTTTCAGCAACAACGTCAAAAGGTTGCCCTTTGACTTTTTCAAGCGCACGCTTAACAACACCTGGGCCACTCACACCCACATTGATGACGCAATCAGCTTCACCTACGCCATGAAAAGCGCCTGCCATAAATGGATTATCTTCAACGGCATTGGCAAATACAACTAACTTCGCACATGCCATACTGCTGTTATCGGCAGTTAATTGTGCTGCTTGTTTAATAATATGCCCCATTTGCTTAACTGCATCCATATTGATTCCTGTTTGTGTAGAACCAACATTCACTGATGCGCAAACGCGTTCTGTTTGTGCAAGTGCTTGTGGAATTGAATTAATTAAAATTTCATCACCTTTGTGATAACCTTTTTGTACCAGAGCCGAAAATCCGCCAATAAAGTTAACACCAACAGCTTTAGCGGCTTCATCAAGTGTTTTGGCAAATGCAACATAATCTTTATCATCGCTTGCACTAGCAATTAACGATATGGGTGTGACAGAAATACGCTTATTGATAATTGGAATGCCAAATTCTGAGGTAATCTCCTCACCGACTTTTACCAAATGTTTAGCTAACAGCGTAATTTTGTTATAAATTTTTTGACGTGCTTTCTCGCCATCGCTATCAATACAATCAAGGAGAGAAATACCCATGGTTATTGTGCGAATATCAAGCTTTTCTTCCTCAATCATTTTAATGGTTTCGAGGATCTGTTTTGTTTCCATTAGTACTATCCTTTTATACAAAAATAGAGAATTGATATTACAAACGATGCATAGCATCAAAAATTTCTTCTCGTTGAATGTTGACTTTAACTTTTAGTTTTTCACCGGTTTGCGTCAATGTCGTTTTTACCTCATCAAAGGCCACATTGATTTTAGATAAGTCAAGCAACATAATCATCGTAAAATACTCATCCATAATTGTTTGGCTGACATCCAAAATATTAATATCTAATTCATATAATTTCTGACTAATACCGGCAATAATGCCGGTTTGATCTTTACCAATGACGGTTAAAATGGTTTTCATAACTCTCTCCGCACAAAATTCAGACAGTTAAATAATATTTATTGAGCTAGTTATAATAGCATCTTCAAAAATTATCTAAATAGGAGTAGATTGTTTTTTTCATTACATTAAAAAACGATCACAATAAAAAAGAAAGGGCGATATTATGGTAAATTTCCAAAAATCAAACAAATTGGATCACGTTTGTTACGATATTCGTGGACCAATTCTTGAGCATGCTAAAAGGCTAGAAGAAGAAGGTCAAACAATCCTTAAACTTAATATTGGAAATCCCGCTCCTTTTGGCTTTGCAGCTCCTGATGAATTGTTAGTTGATGTCATTAGAAATTTACCTTCTTCACAAGGATATTGTGACTCAAAAGGCCTTTACTCTGCTCGCAAAGCAATTATGCAACATTATCAAGCCAGAGGTATTAACAGTTTAGATGTTGAAGATATTTACATTGGCAACGGCGTATCGGAATTAATCGTCCAGTCTATGCAAGCATTGCTTAATAGTGGTGATGAAATTCTGGTACCTATGCCTGACTATCCACTATGGACTGCGGCAGTGAGTTTATCGGGCGGAAATGCGGTTCATTACTTGTGCGATGAAGAAGCAAATTGGTCACCAGATTTAGATGATATCAAACAAAAAATTACACCTAGAACAAAAGGCATTGTAATTATCAATCCCAATAACCCAACTGGTGCTGTTTATAGTAAAGAAATATTGCTTGAGGTTGCTGAAATCGCCCGTCAAAATAATCTGATTATTTTCGCTGATGAAATTTACGACAAAATTTTATATGATGATGCCGTACATCATTCAATTGCTGCATTGGCGCCTGATTTATTTGTTATTACGATGAGCGGTTTATCAAAAACATATCGAGTTGCGGGATTTAGACAAGGATGGATGGCACTTTGTGGTCCTAAGCATCACGTAAAAGGCTATATTGAAGGTCTAAATATGCTTGCTTCCATGCGCTTATGCGCCAATGTACCATTACAACATGCGATTCAAGGGGCTCTTGGTGGGTATCAAAGTATCAATGAATTTATTGTGCCAGGTGGTCGCTTATATGAGCAATGTATGTTGGCGTGGCGCCTACTGAACGATATTCCGGGTGTTTCATGTACTAAGCCACAAGGTGCTTTGTATTTATTTCCCAAATTAGATCAGAAAAAATTTAACATCCATAATGATCAAAAATTGGTATTAGACTTTTTGTTACAGGAAAAAGTGTTACTTGTACAAGGAACCGGTTTTAATTGGCATAAGCCAGATCACGTTAGAATTGTTGCTTTACCATATTTAGGCGACCTTGAAGATGCAATTGGACGATTTGCTAAATTCTTATCTTCTTATAAACAATAAAAAAGTCATTGTTAAACCTTTGCTTGTTGGTTGATGGATTTTACAATAAATTCATCACCAAATTATTGCTATCAAAAACAATCAATTAGATATAAAAAAAGCGCCATGGATGACGCTTTCATAATGCAATCACAGAACTTATTTTTTTAACTCTGCAAGTTTTTTACGAATATTATCTGCACGCGCTGTTGAAGACGGATGGCTACTTAAGATTGAAGCATCACCACCACCTAACTTATCAAATGCAGTTGCAAGACCAGCTGGATTGATTTTCTTCTTAACTAAATAATCGAAAGAATAGTTATCCGCATCTTGTTCTTGTTTTTGTGAGAACTGAGCATTAATCACTGCTGATGCTAAAGCACCTAATTTAGATTTAGATAATGAAGCTATTTTTGCATTACCTGATGATGCTGCTGCATCAAGTGCCATTTCTGTTGCATAAGCCACTTGTATAGCTTTTTTACTATGACCTAAAGCAACGTGACCTAATTCGTGACCTAAAACACCTTGAATTTCGTTATCAGTCATCATGTCCATTAAACCACTGTAAACACGAACACAACCATTAGCCATTGCCCATGCATTAACATCTTTTGTGATGTATACTTTATAGTTAATAGGTGTTCCATTTAAATTATTACCGAGTGATTTAGCGATTTTATTTAATCGTTTAGTATAAGCACTATTTTTAGGTGCAATTCTAGATTCGGCATCCATTTGAGCACATGATTGTTGACTTAATGCTTTCACATCATTATCACTTAGAGTAGCAGCTTTTAAACCTTTCATGCCAAGACTAGCTAAGTCATCTGCGCCCATGTTTTTACAACCAACTAGCGACATTGCAGCAACTAAAGGAAGTGCAACTAGCAATGTTTTTTGATGTTTTTTCATATTATTTTCCTTATATTTAAATATAACTTGTAATCGGCTAACATCTGTTAGACCGTTTGAATTTTAACGCAACTATTATAATAATCAACAAATAATTACTTGCTTAGACATAATGAGAGCTTTAGACTAATGCCTCATTTTTTGAGGAATACAATTATGCAGCTATCAGATTTTGACTTCTCGCTTCCAAAAAAGCTCATTGCCAAACACCCTTCAGCAACCAGAAGTGCATGTCGACTGCTATCTCTTGATAGTCGTACAGGTAAAATTGAAGATCAGGTATTTACTGATATTATCGATAAAATTAATCCAGGTGATTTATTGATTTTTAATAACACTAAAGTGATTCCTGCTCGTTTGTATGGGAAAAAAACATCTGGAGGTAAAATAGAAATATTAATCGAAAGATTACTAGATGGTAATCGTGCTCTTGCGCATATTAAAGCCTCAAAATCACCAAAAGAAGGAACTGAGTTAATATTAGGTGAAAATGAACACATTAATGTGACCATGATAGCCCGCCACGATGCTTTATTTGAATTACAATTCCCTGATGATGTGCTCAGTATTTTGAATAAAATTGGTCATATTCCTTTACCACCTTACATCGATCGTCCTGACAACGAACAGGATCGTGAAGTTTATCAAACAGTCTATAGTAAAGTGCCTGGCGCGGTTGCCGCACCTACAGCAGGTCTTCATTTCGATAAACCTTTATTAGAAAAATTAAAACAAAAAGGCGTTGAAATGGCTTTTGTTACTTTACATGTTGGAGCGGGAACATTTCAGCCTGTTAGAGTTGAAAATATTGAGGCACATATTATGCATTCAGAATATGCTCAAGTCCCCGATTCGGTTGTCGATGCCGTATTAGCATGCAAAGCCAGAAACAATAAAGTGATCGCAGTAGGGACTACATCGGTTCGTGCTTTAGAAAGTGCCGCACAAAAGACAGGAAAAATCGCTCCTTTTTTTGACGATACCCAAATTTTTATTTATCCAGGCTATCAGTTTAAGGTTATTGACTCACTTATCACAAATTTTCACTTACCGGAATCAACTTTGATTATGCTTGTTTCTGCTTTTGCTGGTTACGAAAATACCATGAATGCTTATCAGCATGCAGTTAAAGAAAACTATCGTTTTTTTAGCTACGGCGATGCTATGTTTATTTCGGCTTCGTGATAATAAATCTTAAAAAGCGGTTAAATAAATAGCCAAATAAAATTGAGCTAAGTGCAAACCTAGTTGGCTATTATTTAACTGATCGCACAAATAGTTATTTACCACTTTTTACCGCTTTAGCCTAGCAATAATATTCTTTATTCGTTTTATTCTTGAAGGATGTGATGTTGGTTTATTGGTTGAGTGAATAGGCAATTTGGCTAGCATGTCAACTAAACTCATCGGATCTATGTTTTTACTTATTAATAAATCAAAAGCATAGTTATCAGCTTCAATTTCATATTGTTGAGCTACGTCTTCTTTAGCAATAACAACAAGTTCGCCAATTTTATCAGTCAATTCGATATAAGGCGCTTGCTTAAACAAGCTAATAGCATGTTTAAGTGCGATATGAGCCTGCTCATGGGCAAGTACTGCCTGTAACTCATTATCATTCAATAATTTCATCAAACCACTATTTACACGTATACAACCATTAGCGGTAGACCATGCATTAGGTTCAGTATTAATATAAACTTGATAATTTATCTCAATATTATTAGCCTTGCTAGGCAGGGTTTTAGCAATTTTATTGAGTCTTTGGCTTAAAGCATGGTAATCAGGAGGAATGACTGCCCGCTTATCTGTTTCAAGGCAAGCCATCTGACTAATTGAAAAAATATCATTTTCAGATAACAATTGAATCCGATCGGAAGTAATCACTTTGGGGTAAGCTTTACTTTGAATTTGACACCCAGTGAGAAAAAACATCGACCAACCTGACAATAGTAGAATAATACGTTTCAAACGATTCAAAGCCCCTTCAAATATTGTTTATTTTAGTCAAGCAAGATAAACTAGGTCCCGCAAATTAATGATGCGATTACGCATTATAACAATAATTCGCGCCAAACTGTTTATTTGGTCGCAAGAGGTTAACAAAAAATGAAATTTGAACTAGATAATACTGACGGGTTAGCTCGTCGTGGGCGAATGAAATTCGATCGCCGTGGAGTTGAATACACTGTTGAAACCCCAGCGTTTATGCCTGTAGGCACTTATGGCACGGTAAAAGGTATGACACCAGAAGAAGTTGCTGCAACAGGTGCGCAAATATTACTCGGCAATACGTTTCACTTATGGCTAAGGCCAGGGCAAGAAATCATGCGTAAACATGGTGATTTGCACGACTTTATGCAATGGAAAGGACCTATTTTAACCGATTCAGGTGGGTTTCAAGTTTTTAGTTTAGGCGATATTCGAAAAATCAAAGAAGAAGGTGTTCATTTTCGTAATCCAATTAATGGCGATTCGATTTTCTTATCGCCTGAAATTTCAATGGAAATTCAATACGACCTGGGTTCTGATATTGTAATGATTTTTGATGAATGTGCCCCCTTTCCTGCTGATTGGGATTATGTCAAAAAATCAATGGAAATGTCTTTACGTTGGGCTAAACGCAGCCGACAACGCTTTGATGAATTAGGCAACAAAAATGCACTATTTGGTATTGTGCAGGGTGGTATTCATCAAGAATTACGGGATATTTCAATTAAAGGATTAACTGAAATAGGCTTTGACGGTTACGCGGTTGGCGGGTTAGCGGTTGGTGAACCCAAGGCTGATATGCACCGTATATTAGAAGGCACTTGCCCACAATTACCCGCTGATAAACCCCGTTATTTAATGGGGGTGGGGAAACCTGAAGATTTAGTCGAAGGCGTGCGTCGTGGTATTGACATGTTCGACTGTGTGATGCCAACCCGCAATGCCCGCAATGGTCACTTATTTGTTACCAATGGTGTGATTAAAATTCGTAATGCTAAATATAAAGATGACACAACACCACTTGATCCTCATTGTGATTGCTATACGTGTAAAAATTACACTAAATCATATCTTCATCACTTAGATAAATGTGGTGAGATTTTAGGTGCACGTTTAAATACCATTCATAATTTACGTTATTATCAACGCTTAATGGCTGAAATTCGTGAGGCGGTTGCTAACAAACGTTACGAGGATTTTGTTGTTGAATTTTATCAACGTATTGGTAAAACACCAGCACCGTTAGCAAAATAAAATCTCAAGCCTATTTTTTGCTATATATTTTTTACTATAAGTATTGACACTTTTCAGGAAGCGCAGTATTATGCGCTTCCTAACGGCGAGTAGCGCAGCTTGGTAGCGCAACTGGTTTGGGACCAGTGGGTCGGAGGTTCGAATCCTCTCTCGCCGACCATCTCCTTTCTGACATATTAAAAAATCTACTTTCCCTTTTATCGCTATAGTTTTATAAAAAGCTAGCCATTTTGATTTTGCATTTTTATTTTTACAACAAAAAATTAAATAAAATCAATGGCTTTTCTGACTGATTTTTCAGTGCAAAATGGCTTATTTTGAGGGCTGTGTGATTTTTGGCGTTTTGCTTTTTGTGGATAAAATAAGCGACTGTTATCACATTCGATTTGGGTAGGCTTTGTGCTAAATCTCTGACTTCATGCATGGCTGTCGTGGTATATTCTGGCGCTAAATCATAACCATCAGTAACCGATTAGTGATTTAGCGATTGAGGATTTTATAGTTTAAAAATCATTCAGAAAAGACATTGATTTTATTGAAGTTTTTCTGGCTATTTTCTGGATTGAAACATGAGGTGTAATTTTAAACTCGGTGAAGTGAAGAAAATAGAAAGGTAATTTATACTCGCTACTTCACACCACCACAGTTTGGGGATTGCTATGCATGCTTCATTATTTTAAGCCTTGCTAACTAGTCGATTGGATGTATATGCAAAATATCATGACAGCTAAGTATTTAATATAACCTAGGATTTAATATAACTTGGCACTCAATGCAACTAAGTACTGTTTCTTAAACGAAGTATAGGGGCGAACGTTGATAAATCTGGTTTATGGCAATGAGTTTGAGCTTTTAACTTACTTAATAGTTGCATCGCCAAATGTTCCCCTATTTTTACAGCAGGTAAGGAGACTGTTGTTAAAGGTGGAAAACTCACTTGGCAAAACTCGTTATCACCAAATCCACTCACTGCTAATTGATGTGGCACACGGATATGCCGTCGTTGGCACTCATAAAGCACACCACAGGCTAATTCATCAGTAGTGCAAATTAAGGCATCGATTTCAGGCCAATTCAATAAGATGTCAGGCAGTAATAAGCTACCTGTACTAAAATTAGCGGGCTTGGCAGCATTGATAACTCGATGGGTAGGTAGATGATAATCCAACATCGCCTTATGCCAACCATGTAAACGTTGTTGAAAGAGATAATTTTGTTGGTTGGCACACAGTAACCCAATATTTTGATAGCCTTTTTTTATTATATGTTCGGTTAGCATATACATTGCTAAACTATTATCTAACGCTATATAAAGATCTGCCGCTGTATCATATTGCTTACCAATATTCATAATAGGTATCGTTTTATTAAGATTAACATTCTCAATAATAACGTCATTTTCGACATAAAATAACAATATTGCTTCGAGATTATGGTTGTGTAAAGAATCTAACAATTTTAGTTCACGGTTATAATAATGCTCAGATTCAATAAACAATATTGTATAACCTTGTTTAATTAAATTTGCTTGTAACACATCAAGCAAAATTTGCGCAGAATGATCGTGGTTTTTGGTTGTTATAACTGCAATAACTGGGCTAGATGACGCCGAGGCTAACTGGCTAGCGGTAACATTGGGTTTATATCCTAACGCATCGATAGCAATTTGAATCTTTTTGCGAAGTTTAACAGAAACACGTTCTGGCGTGCGTAAGGCACGTGACACGGTCATAGAGCCCACACCGGCATATTTCGCTACGTCAAATAAAGTAACCTGCCCTGTATTCCTCCGTTTTTTTGCGCTTTGCATATTTCATCCTAATTGAATTTAATCTAACCGTTCGTTTAAAAAAGACTAATTTTGACAACTGCAAGCCAGTGATGAGTGACTTATCCATTAATATGAATATTGTGAGCCACCTTTTAAAACTCAATTTTTTAATAATATTATTCTATCAACATAATTATTTTTAATGAATTTATTAGAAATGTTATCTACATCACAAAATAAATAAAAATTTATGCAAATATGATAGCGCTATCACATTTCTATTATTTTAGTTGTGGCTATTTTTAATTTATATGCTAATTTTTCAATAAATTATCAGAATTTTAATGGAGAGAAAATGCTCGCTAACTATTTAACACAGCAAACTGTGAATATTGTTGATTCTGTAAATGATTGGAAAGAAGCTATACAGCTTTGCGCATCACCATTATTAGCAAACAATACGATTTCTCCTAATTATATTGAAAAAATTTTTGAATTACACGAATCACTTGGACCTTATTATGTGTTAGCGCCTGGCATTGCAATGCCACATGCCAGACCAGAGCATGGTGTAAACCAATTAGGCTTATCAATGTTATTAGTCAAACAAGGGGTAAATTTCAATTCGGCAGATAATGATCCAGTTTATTTAATTACGTTATTAGCAGCAATTGATAGTTCTAGTCATATTGAAATATTAACGCAATTGGCAACCTTATTTGGTGAATCAAATGATATGCAAGCCATTTTTAATGCTCAACATTGCGATCAGATTTTAACTGTAACCAATCGTTATTAAATTTAATTAAACTTTATAAAAGGATAAATAATATGAAAATTATGGCTGTTTGTGGTCAAGGTCTAGGTAGTAGTTTTATGGTTGAAATGAATATCAAAAAAGTGCTTAAGAAATTAAATGTTGATGCCGAAGTAACACATGCCGATCTTGCATCTATCTCACCCGATCAAGCCGATATTTTTGTTATGACCAAAGATTTAGCGGCCAGTTCGGGTATCCCGGCAGATAAATTAGTGGTACTAAGCAATATTATTGATATCAACGATCTAGAATCCAAACTTGCTGAGCATCTTGCTAAGAATTAACGACCTATGAGGTGTTGCTATGATTCAGGAAATCGTAAAATTTATTGTTGATATTTTAAAAGTACCTGCCGTATTGGTGGGTTTAATTGCCATGGTTGGGTTAATAGCCCAACATAAATCATTTGCTGATACCGTAAAAGGAACCGTGAAAACAATTTTAGGTTTTTTGGTATTAAGCGGTGGTGCAAGCGTGCTTATCAGTGCAATTACGCCACTCGGCATGATGTTTGAGCAAGCTTTTAAATTACAAGGTATTATTCCTAATAATGAAGCTATAGTTTCTATGGCATTAAATGAATATGGTGCAGCAACGGCATTAATTATGGCATTTGGTATGGTCGCTAATATCGTAGTTGCACGTTTTACACGTTTAAAATTTATCTTTTTGACAGGACATCATACCTTTTATATGGCCTGTATGATTAGTATTATTTTAACCGTTGCAGGATTTAAAGGCTGGCAACTGGTATTTACTGGATCGTTAGTGCTTGGCCTTATCATGGCTTTTTTCCCTGCTTTGGCACAACCGCATATGCGTAAAATTACGGGTAATGATGATGTCGCATTTGGCCATTTTGGTACTTTAGGTTATGTGCTAGCTGGCTGGCTTGGACAAGTTGTAGGTAAAAACTCACGCTCAACTGAAGAGATGAATTTACCTAAAAACCTAAGTTTCTTACGCGATAGCTCAATTTCAATTTCATTAACTATGATGATTATTTATCTCATTCTAGCTCTATTTGCTGGCTCTGATTATGTCGAAACTAATCTAAGTAAAGGTGATAATTATTTAGTTTATGCGATTATAGAGGCCATTACATTTGCTGCTGGTGTGTTTATCATTCTACAAGGTGTGCGATTAATTCTCGCTGAAATAGTGCCAGCATTTACAGGCTTCTCAGAAAAATTGGTACCTAATGCAAAACCCGCTCTTGATTGTCCTGTTGTCTTTCCATATGCGCCAAATGCTGTTCTCGTCGGCTTTTTATTTAGTTTTCTTGGTGGATTAATTGGATTATTTGTTTTAGGGCAATTAAATCTGGTTCTGATATTACCAGGCGTTGTTCCTCATTTCTTTTGTGGTGCAACAGCGGGGGTATTTGGTAATGCAATGGGAGGACGTCGTGGGGCAATGCTCGGAGCATTTGCTAATGGTCTATTAGTCACATTCTTGCCGGTTATGCTACTGCCTGTGCTAGGATCTTTGGGTTTTGCAAATACGACTTTCTCTGATGTCGATTTTTGCGGTGTTGGAATTATCTTAGGTAATATGGCTAAGTGGTTTAACAAAGATATCATAATGAGCATTATTATTGCTATCTTTGCTATATTGGTTATTTATAATTACATAGCTAAACCCAAAATTGATTCAAAGGATTAGTTAAAGTATCTATAGCCACTATTTATATTAGTGGCTATATAAAACACAGAAAAGGCATCTTTAAGAAAGCCCATCATTTAATTAAGCCCTATTTTACAACAAAGACATTATGGCTTAATTTTAACTTATTTTTAGTCACACTTTTCAGTTAAAAAACATCTATTGTTGCTTTTATACCGACTAAAAAACATGAGTAAGCAATTCCTTTAAATAAACCCCCTTAAATAAATCATCTAACCAGAAATAAGGTTGCTATTTACTAATTATGCTTCCATAAATAATTAATATAGCAACAACACTTATTGCTACTATAGCAATGGTATATTGTGTTTTTACACGGTACTTTTTCACCTCACCGACTGAAAGTTCGCTATGTTTGTTCTTTCGTTGATAATAATAGTACATTGGTAAACCAACTAACGTCAGCACAATTGATGCCAGCCCATTTTCTGTTTGATAAACTAGCATACCATAAATCACATAAACAGCGCCCAATATGGCTAAAATAGGGATAATTGGATAGCCAATGACTTTGTAAGATCTTGGTATATTAGGGTATTTTTTTCTGGCTATCATAACACCAACAAAGGTTAGTAAATAAAATACCCAAATCGAAAACATAGAAATTTCAGATAAACGATCGGCATCTAACAAAACCGAATATAAAAATGCAAAAATAACAAGAACTGAAATGGCATTAACAGGAGAACGGCTATCCTCATCTATTGTACTTAAATAACGTGCACCAACAATAGTTCCACGCTCTGCCATGCTAAAAATAGTACGTGATAATGTCATGATATAACCATTAATACCACCCAAAATCGAGATCATAATACCAACAGCAACTAAGTTACCTCCTGAATGCCCAAACATTCGCTGTGAAGCAACCGCGGCGGCATCGTGCCCTAATGAAACCATTTCGTTGACAGGAAAGATTTTAAAGAATGCTATATTGATACAAGCATAAACAATCACTAAAAAGATAATCCCAAAAATGATTGCTTTTGGTAATACTTTAGATGGATTATGAATTTCACCTGCAACCGATGCAACCTGTGCCCAACCATCATAAGCAAATAATGTAGCTAAGATAGCAACAGCAAAAGGCGCAAATGTTTCAATACCTTGACCACTAGCACCAAATAATGCGACTTGCCCATTGCCTTTCCAAAGACCAAATACCGCCAGTAGTAATATCGGAATCAATTTACAAGCCGTTGCAATGGTTTGTAAATATCCTGCCTCTTTGACACCAATTGCATTAATAAAGGCAATAAAGCCTAATGCTCCTGCACCTACCGCCATTTTATATGTGTCTTCAATCTCAAATAATGAGCAAAATACTGAACTAAAATAACCGACTAATGCACCAATTAACGCTGGAGAAAAGATAACTGTCATCATCCAACCATAAAGGTGAGCGATTTTAGCGCCATAGATTTTTTCTAAATAAACAAGCATGCCCCCAGTTTTTGGGAACATGACGCCTAATTCACAAAGCGTTAATCCACCACAAATGGAAATAGCACCACCAATAATCCAAGCTAATAAAGCATAATGATAATCGCCAGTAACTTCCAATACTGAAGGTGGTTTCATAAATGCACCAGCGCCTAAAACCATCCCAACAACCAGGGATAATGCAGAAACTAAACCAAGATCTTTCCGCAAGTTATTTTCTAAATTGTGATCTGACATAAAGATCCCCTTGAATCTATCAATAAGCAAAATTTGTTTATAATAGGGATTTATTTATAAAATACAAGAAGGATTAATTTTAACTCATTAAAAACACTAAAAATAAAAATGATAACATAAATAAAAAGCCAGCTAGAAGCTGACTTCTTATTCTCTAGATTACTGAAAAGTGATTTCTATTTCTTCATTTTCATATCCACAACCATACGTCCACGAATTTTACCTGCTTTCATTTCGTCGATCATATCATTGATATCTTCCAATGGTCTTTTTTCAACCATTGGTATTACTTTACCCTCAGCACTGAAACGAAATGCCTCGGCTAAATCTTCACGAGTACCAACCAGTGAACCTAAAACTTGAATACCATCAAGCACTGTTTTTGGAATACTCAAGTCCATAGTTTCCGAAGGCAAGCCTAAGGCAACAACACGTCCTAAAGGGCGTACTGAATGAATAGCCTGATTGAAAGCTGTTTTCGTCACTGAGGTCACAACAGCACCATGTACACCGCCTTCAGTGTGCGCTTTAATATAAGCACCTACATCATCCACTTTTTTAGGATTAACGACTAAATCTGCCCCCAACTTTTTACACAATTCTAATTGACTATCGCTATTACTAATTGCAACCACTTTATTGTTAAACACTTTTTTACCATACTCAATAGCCAGTGTTCCTAAACCTCCAATGCCAAATACAGCAAGCCATTGCCCCGGTTTGGTATCGGCAACTTTAATGCCTTTGTAGGTTGTAACGCCGGCGCAAGTAATACTTGTTGCCTGTGCGGGATCTAATCCTTCCGGTACTTTAACCGCATAATCTGCTTTAACAATACACTGCTCTGCCATACCGCCATCAACACTGTATCCAGAATTTAACGCATTACGACAAAATGTTTCATGACCAGAAATACAATATTCACAAGTACCACATCCAGCATGAAACCAAGCAATACTAACTCTATCACCAATTTTAAGGCTCTTTACATCAGGAGCAATTTTAGTCACTATTCCCACACCTTCATGACCAATAACTCGGCCTGGCTTTTTGCCAAAATCACCCGATGCTACATGGATATCAGTATGACAAAGACCACAATATTCAACGTCAACTAATGCTTCTCCCGCTTCTAATGGGCGAACTGGAATATCTTTAATTTCAACTTGACCATCGCATTCTTGCTTAATTACTGCTGCCTTCATTTTTTTCTCCTAAATAAATTTTAAAGTTAAAACATAATTGCTTTTCATTCTAAACGAATTATTTTTGAAAAATATGAGTGGTTTCACAATTCTATTAAATAATATTCATTGTTTAATAATTTATACTTGAACATAGCCTTTCATTGAAATTTGAAAAAAATAAATTGGTGGTGTTGTTATAAAAAGGGGTTGTTATAAACATATGCAGCATACTGATATAGGCTGAAAATAAGTCAACTATTTTTTAAAGGCGATATTTACTCAAGTGGTAACTTAAGTTCAATCATAATGTCATTAGATAACAATGGTATTGGCTTAAATTAAGGATATCGCTTTAACTAGCACAAATGATTAATAAACAACCAAAAAAAAGCAATATAATAAAAAAACTAACTAAATGGAGGCTATAAAATGGCTAGAAAATGTATTTCTCGTGGTAAATTCACACGTATGCAACAGCTATCAAACCAAGATGGCGTGATTGCTGCATTAGCGATTGATCAACGCGGTTCAATGGTTAAGATGATGGAATCTGCGGTTGGTAAAGATCGTTATCATATTGATATGGTGTATGAATTTAAGGAGCTTGTTTCTCAAGAATTAACTAAATATGTTAGCGCAATTTTGTTAGATGAAGAATATGGTTTTAAAGGCATGGCGGCAAAAAATAGCAATGCTGGATTAATCATGTCATATGAAAAAACGGGATATGATGCCAATACACCAGGTCGCCTACCCGATATTTTGCCCGAGGATTCATTACAACGCTTAATAAAAAAAGGGGCTGATGCTGCAAAAGTATTGGTTTATTATAATCCAGATGATCCTCAAGATATTTTAGATAAAAAGCACGCATTTTTAGAGCGTTTAGGTAATGAAGCAAGAGCTGCGGATATTCCTGTTTTTGTTGAACCTATTGTTTATGATAATGTGATAACCGACGATAAAAGCCCTGAATTTGCAAAAATCAAACCACAAAAAGTCATTAATACCATTAAAGAGTTTACTAAAGAACAATATTACATCGATATTTTAAAAGTCGAAGTTCCTGTACTTTTTAAAAATGTCGAAGGCTTTAACGACAACAATGTCGTGGTTTATACTCAAAAGCAAGCCGCAGATTACTTTAAACAAGCTAGCGATGCAGCAACACGACCTTTTATTTATTTAAGCGCTGGTGTGCCAACAAAAACTTTCCATCAAGAGCTCATTTTTGCCGGCGAAAATGGCGCTAAATATAGTGGCATTCTTGGCGGGCGAGCAACATGGTTTGAAGGTGTTGCAGCCTATGCAAATGGTGGAAAAGAGGGATTAAAACGTTGGTTAGATCAAACAGGCCGCGAAAATGTTGAACATCTTAACAAAATATTAAAACAATATGCTACTCCTTGGTATGATATCTATGGTGGTAAAGATAATATTGAAGTGATTGATGTTAAATTAGGTAATTAACATAATCATCTAAAATAATTAATTGCAATAAGTTATTAGCAAACTAAAAAGAGAACAGTTTTTATTCCTATTTTTACTGTTCTCTTTTACTATGATTGCAAGTTGTGTAGCGATAAATCTGTTGCTATAGTTTTATTAAGATGGTTTTACTAATATGGTTTAATATCAAATCAAAATAGCCTACCACACATAACAAATCATCAAATTGCTTTACTGAAAAATAAATCAACCTTACTGAGTTTTGCCATTGATTGAATATAGGCCTTAATCTTAGGTGGAAAAACTAGACTTTTAACACACGTCAAATTTCGTAAAACGGGGAACAAACAGATATCATCTAAAGATAATTGTCCATTACATGCTTCTGGTGAAATAATTAGCAATTCAAGTTTATTTAACACAGTTAATACCTCAGCGGCTAGTGCATCGGTTTGTGCCATACATTGATCAAATGATCCCATTTTTTCCTTTTTACTAGTAACAAAATAATCAATAGCACTTTGTGTCGCAAACTCGGCTAAACCTAATTTTATATATCGTGGACACACTAACTTATAATCATATTGCTGTAGCTGCTTTATTAGTTCAGCTATATTTGCTGATCTATCGCCAATTAAAATGGGATTGCCGCCATAATTGTTATCGACATAATCAACAATATCTAAACTTTCAGGCAGATAACTGCCATCGTCTTTCTGTAAAATCGGCACCATCTTTTCACCAATCATACGCTCTGGCGATTGAAAATCATCACTAAGCAATACCTGTAGTTCAACTGGCACGTTTTTTAAACCAAAAATCATTCTAGCTCTTACACAAAAAGGGCAATGTTCATAAATATACAGTTTCATTTTTACTCCTTAAGTAATCAATCAACCAACATAAAAAGGCAATTCCCAAAAATAATAAAAAAAACTTACTTACAGCAAATAGTGCTTGGGAATAACCAATCTTTACAACATTAATAAAAGGATATGGATACAGATTGGTATAGTAACCTCGAATAAAAATATAAACACCATAGCCAATCATTAACAATGACGCCCCCATAATGACTTTTAAATTAATTCGTCGAAATGGTCCAAAAATAAACCAGCTCAATAATCCCAAAACAGGAATAATCACATGTAAACTTTCATTCGCAATTTTCAATAATACATTAGGTGGCGGTGTATGGATGCTTCTTAACACTAGGTTATATACAATAGTCGTTATCATCACACCCGCCAATCCATTCAAACGAATAACTTTAAAACTGTATCGATGACAGTTAGGATTGATAGCTAGCCAAAAACAACTCAATGCTAACATTAAATTTGATAAAACTGTAAAGAAACTATAATAATAAATTAATCGCCCTATTGAAGATTCGGGTTGCCAAGGACGAAATTTAGTATGCCAATAAATGTAAGTTTCCATGGCAATAATAGAGATTGCAAATAGCGCAATAAAAATATTAATAGTTCGTTTTAACATAATGCCTTTTAATATAAATAGTACAAAAAACAACTAAAAGTGCAGTATATAGTAATTAATAAAAAAATCATAAACTACCTCTGTTTAAAAGATAACAAATAGACAAAATCTACAACTTATTGGCAGTTAGTATATAATGTCAGAATAAATGTAATGTAGAGATGATATTGATGTCGAATCACGACACCCCGCCCCAAAATAAAATATTAATAGAACATTTTTTAGATTCTTTATGGTTAGAAAGGAATTTAGCTGAAAATACCATTGCGTCTTATAAGTTAGATTTGCTGGCATTAAGTCAGTTTTTACAACAACAAAATGTCACATTTTTGTCTGCTCAAACAGTTAATCTACAAGCATTTTTAATGCAACGGGTGCAAGATGGGTATAAAGCAAGTAGTTCTGCAAGATTACTTAGTGCAACTAAACGTTTTTTTCAATATTTATATCAAGAAAACTATCGTGCAGATGATCCTTCAGCGGTATTATCATCCCCCAAGCTTCCCAAAAAATTACCTAAAGATTTAACCGAATCACAAGTGGAGGCATTACTTGAATCGCCAAGCATAGACGATCCGATTGAACTTCGAGATAAAGCAATGCTTGAAGTACTTTATGCAACCGGTTTACGTGTATCTGAATTAGTGAATTTAGAAATTAGTGATGTTAGCCTACGGCAAGGTGTTGTAAGAGTGATAGGTAAAGGCAATAAGGAACGTTTAGTACCGCTGGGTGAAGAAGCGGTTTATTGGCTTGAATATTATTTTAAATATGGCAGAAATGATCTTCTAAAAACAGGGCCTGTTGATGTTCTTTTTCCTAGTCGATTAGGAAAAAAAATGACACGTCAGACCTTTTGGCATAGAATTAAATATTATGCCGTATTAACAGGTATCAATATTGAAGCACTTTCACCTCATGTGCTTCGTCATGCCTTTGCAACGCATCTGCTTAATCACGGTGCTGATTTGCGTGTTGTGCAAATGTTGCTTGGGCACAGTAGTTTATCAACGACGCAAATTTATACGCATGTGGCAACTGAAAGATTAAAACAGTTACATAGTAAACATCATCCTCGAGCGTAATACTCAAAAAAATAAGGGTAATTGAATGAAAAAATTAGGTTTAGCTTTAGCTTTAATTTCAACCTCAGTATTAGCGAGTAATGCTGATATAACAAAAACTTTAAATAAGTTAGGTTACGACAATAAAGAGTTAAAAATTACTAATAGCCCAATAAAAGGGCTTAAAAGCGTTTCTACGCCTGATGGTATTTTTTATGTTACAGAAGATGGCAAATATTTAACTCAAGGTTCTATTTATAATGTTCAAGGTGACAATCTTGAAAATATTGCTAACAGTAATAACCTTAAACTAATGCAAACAATTGCAAAAGATGCCATTGTTTACAAAGCGCCTAATGAACGATATGTCATTTCTGTTTTTACTGATTACACTTGTCATTACTGTAAATTATTGCACGAAAATATTGATAAATATTTAGAAGCAGGTATTTCGGTGCACTATTTTGCCTTTCCTAGAGCAGGAGATAAAAGTGATGTTGGTAAAAATATGCAATCTATTTGGAGCATGAAAGATCGTAAAGCCGCGTTTGAAAATGCTTATAAAGGCAATAAAATTTCACCAGCTAGTAGTATGATTCCTTACGTTACCCAACAATTTAATGTTGGGAAGCGACTTGGAATTAGCGGTACACCAGCAATTATTTTACCTAATGGCGAGCTTGTTTCTGGTTATGTACCAGCAGATAAATTACTTGAAGTTTTAGATAAAAAAACAAGTAAATAACTAATTACCGCTGTTGAAATATAATATTAAACTCAATGTTAGCGCTAATGCGCTAGCATACAGAATATGAAAAAAAATAAATTAAGACATCGCAAATTACCTGATGGATCTCCAGAATTTTCCGAGGATATTCCATTATTATTACAGCGAGTTTATGCATTACGTGGGGTGACTAGTATGCAAGAGCTCGACTATACCACACGCAATTTGCACAATTACGACACATTAGATGGCATTAACAAAGCCGTTGAAATTCTTTATTTGGCAATGAAGAATAATCAACGGATCATGATTGTTGGCGATTTTGATACTGATGGTGCTACTAGTACTGCTTTAACCGTTAAAGCCCTTAAAAATATGGGGTGCCAATTTGTTGATTATATCATTCCGGATCGTTTTGATGATGGATATGGGCTAAGTATTTCAATTGTAAAAAAAGCGCTATTAAAAAATGCGCAACTCATTATTACTGTGGACAACGGTATTTCTGCTGTTGAAGCTGTCGATTTTGCCAAGCAGTCAAATTTGCCAGTGATTATTACTGATCACCATTTATGTCCAGAACGATTACCTGATGCAGATGCTATAATCAATCCTAATTTACCTAATTGCGTGTTTCCTTCTAAGCATTTAGCTGGAGTGGGTGTGGCTTTTTACTTCATGCTTGCTTTACGAGCCAAATTACGGCAAGAAAATTGGTTCACGGACAATAAGTTAACTGAATATAATGTAACGAATTTATTAGATTTAGTTGCTTTAGGTACGGTTGCTGATGTGGTTAAACTTGATCATAATAATCGTATTTTGGTTCACCAAGGTATAAACAGAATTCGATCTGGTTATTGTAGCGAAGGTATTAAAGCCTTATTGCATATAGCGAAGAAAGATCCTGCTTCGATTACATCAACCGATTTAGCTTATTATATAGCTCCTCGATTAAATGCTGCGGGAAGAATGGATAATATGACATTAGGCGTTGAATTATTACTTTGTGATAATTATGATTTAGCAATTAATAAAGCAGTAGATCTTGATAATCTCAATTGTGATAGAAAATTGATTGAACAAACAATGCATAAAGAAGCTTTATTGTTTATTCAAGAAATTGAAGAGCAAAATATATCAATTCCTAACGCACTGGTGTTTTATCATCAACAGTGGCATCAAGGTATTATTGGTATATTATCTTCTCGTTTGAAAGATAAATATCATCGACCAGTTATATCGTTTGCTTCAACCCAAGATGGTTTTTTAAAAGGCTCTGGACGCTCAATTAAAGGCGTTCATTTGCGCGATCTACTTGATGAATTAAATCAGCGACACCCTGATTTAATCGTTAGCTTTGGTGGGCATTCAATGGCAGTTGGTTTAACTATTCACGAAAAAGATTTAGCGCATTTTACACGTTGTTTTCAAGCACTTTTAAATACACAAGTCGATCCTGATTTACTAGAACATATTATTGAAACAGACGGTGAAATAGATAGCCAAGACTTTACTTACGCAACCGCCAAATTGTTAAAAAAATCTGGCCCTTGGGGCGAAGGGTTTGATACGCCTATTTTTGATGGCGTATTTGTTATTCATCAACAACGGTTAATTGCAGACAAACACCTTAAATTAGTATTAGAGCCACAAAATGGTGGTCCATTTATTGAAGGTGTCTGTTTTAATGTCAATCGACAACAATGGCCTGATCAGTCGATAAAAAAAGTAGAATTAGTTTATCATCTGGATGTAGATGAATTTCGGGGTAACCAAGCTCCACAATTACTGATAAAATATCTATGGCCTATCGCCTAAGCAATTAGAATGGATTATAATTTGACAATTGTGCTTAATTTACATCTAATTACGATGGTTATCTAACATCATCAACATAAAATTTACGCAACGTTAAGGATTCAAAATGCATATTCATATTCTTGGAATTTGTGGTACATTTATGGCTGGGATTGCATTAATAGCTCGCTCGCTAGGCCATAAAGTAACAGGTTCAGATAAAAATGTTTATCCACCAATGAGTACACTGTTACAAAAAGAGCACATTGATATTATTGAAGGATATGATCCATCACAACTCGCCTCTACACCCGATTTAGTCATCATCGGCAATGCCTTATCAAGAGGTAACCCTTGCGTTGAATATGTCTTAGATAATAACATCCCTTACATTTCTGCGCCTCAGTGGTTACATGATAATGTTTTGCGCGATCGCTGGGTTATTGCGGTTGCTGGAACACATGGCAAAACTACAACCGCAGGTATGATCAATTGGATTTTAGAAAAACTAAATTATAAACAAGGTTTTGTTATTGGTGGTGTACCGGGTAATTTTGATGTATCAGCCCGATTAGGAGACGGGAATTTTTTTGTGATTGAAGCTGATGAATACGATTGTTCATTCTTCGATAAACGTTCCAAGTTCATGCACTACTGCCCTAAAACACTTATCATGAACAATTTAGAATTTGATCATGCCGATATTTTTGATGATCTTAGCTCAATTCAAAAACAATTCCATCATTTGGTTCGTTTAGTGCCAAGCAAAGGGTTAATTATTTCACCACAAGAAGATGTAAATTTAAAACAAGTATTGGCAAAAGGTTGCTGGAGCGAGCAAGTTTTTACTGAGTCTGAAACAGGCTGGTTAGCACAGCGCATAAATAACGACGCAAGCCATTTTGCAGTTTACTATAACAATGCAAAAGTAGGCGAAGTGAAATATTCCTTAGTGGGCGAACATAATATGCATAATGCATTAATGGCAATCGCCGCAGCACATAATGTAGGCATTGATCCAGCCGATGCTTGTTTAGCATTAAGTTCATTTATCAATGCCAAAAGGCGGCTAGAACTCTATGGTGAAATAAATAACATCGAAATCTACGACGACTTTGCTCATCATCCAACTGCAATTTTAGCAACATTAGAGGCATTACGTAGTAAAATTGGTGCAAATCGTCGCATTTTAGCTGTTCTTGAACCTCGCTCAAATACCATGAAGCTAGGCGTATCTAAAGATGAACTAGCACCATCACTAGGTCGTGCTGACGAAATCTTTATCTTTCAACCAGAACAATTGCCTTGGTTAGTTGCTGATGTTGTTGATGCTTGTATCCAACCTGCTCACTGGACGGGTGATATTGATTTACTTGTTGAAATGATAACCAAAACAGCTCGCCCAACCGATGCCATTTTAATTATGAGTAATGGTGGCTTTAATGGCATCCATAAAAAGATCTTAGAAAGCTTAGAAAAGCAACAAATCAAAGCTCATGAAAACGAACAATTAATTCAATAACAGTAGATGATATGTCACATACTGTGGCATATCATACCTAAAAGATATTTTATGAATGAAACTGCCGAAATGATTGCTATGTTATGTCGCAGAATAAAAATAGCAAGAATTGAAAAAAATTTATCTCAGCAAGAACTGGCTAACAAATCTCGAATCGGTATTGCGACAATAAAACGCATTGAACAAGGCGAATCCATTACATTACAAACATTAATTGCGGTTCTTCGTGGGTTAGATGAACTGGATCAACTGAATAATTTGCTTGCCTATAATGAAGTGATTCATAAAACAGCAATGGAGCAACTTAAGCGGAAAAGAAAATACCGTACAATAAAACAAGAAAAGGTGGATGTGTTGGTTGAGAATGATTTTTTGCGTTCTAAAGTCAATACCATGCGCTGGAAACATTAAAGGCAATTTAAGAAAGTTCAATTTAAGAAAATACAATTTAAAGTAATATAATTTAAAAAAATATAATTTAAGGTTTCGCCGATTGTATAATCGGCGAATTTGACACAACAAATAATTTCAACTTAACTACAATGAACGGTGATGGCAAGCCCCCCGCGTGATGTTTCTCGGTATTTTGCATTCATATCTTTTCCTGTTTCATACATAGTTTGAATCACTTTATCTAAAGATACTTTTGCCGCAGTTGTTCGCCTTAGAGCCATTCTTGTTGCATTTATCGATTTTACCGCGGCAATAGCATTACGTTCGATACAAGGTACTTGCACTTGACCTGCAACTGGATCACAAGTTAATCCTAAATTATGTTCCATTGCTATTTCTGCTGCCATGCAAACTTGCTCAGGATTACCACCTAACAGTTCAGTAAGCCCAGCAGCAGCCATAGAACAAGCTACGCCAACTTCCCCTTGGCATCCAACTTCTGCACCAGAAATAGATGCATTAATTTGATAAAGTTGCCCTATTGCACCACAAGTTAGGAAAAATCGAATATAAATATCAGGAGTAACTGGATTAATAAACTTATCATAATAAGCAAGCACAGCGGGTATAATGCCGCATGCGCCATTTGTTGGTGCAGTGACCACCCGTCCACCCGCTGCGTTTTCTTCACTAACGGCAAGTGCGAACATATTTACCCAATCAATAATTACCATAGGGTCACTAATAATTTTGTCTTTAGTGGTGGATAATTGACGATATAACGAAAATGCCCGACGCGGAACTTTAAGCGGTCCAGGTAATAAACCTTCAGTATTCATTCCACGGTTAATACATTCCAAAATAGTTTGTCCAACGCGAGAAAAATAATTTTCGATTTCTTCATAAGTGTGCAGTTGCAACTCATTTTTCATCATAACGCTAGAAATTGATAAGGCATTATCTTCACAATGTTTTAATAATTCTTGAGCTGAAATAAATGGGTAAGGCAGTTTTACCGCATCTTGCTCTTGCTGGCCGAATTGCTCTTCTTCAACAATTTGACCGCCACCTACAGAATAGTAAGTTTTTTGAAATAATAAGGTATCACCGTTATAGGCACTTAAAGTCATACCATTTTCATGTAATGGTAAAAATTTAGAATGAAATACCATGCAACTATCTAATGGGAAATCAATTTCGTAGGAATGATTATAAATAGGTAAACGGTGCGTTTGGCTAAGTGTTCCGATAAAATTTGGGATATTATCTATATTTACAGTATCAGGCTTTTCACCCGCTAATCCCATAACAATAGCAATATCTGTTTGATGCCCTTTACCTGTTAGCGACAAAGATCCATAAACATCAGCCACAATTTTTGTCACTGATGACATCATTTGTTTATTAATTAGTTGATCTATAAAAGCTTTACCCGCTCTCATTGGTCCTACTGTATGTGAACTTGAAGGCCCAATACCAATTTTAAATATTTCAAATACTGAACTCATAATTTTCCTTTTTAATGCCAAGTATAAATATCATAGGCATAGTTATATTTTTGTAAATTTATCTTTGCTAATAAAATGCTAAACAAAAGTATCAACAAATAACCTCAATTTTGGGATTACGAAAATAAGTTTTTAATTCTCATTAGTGGTTAATGCTTATTGTACCCATTGTTTATTTTACTAGTAGGATAACCTACAGACTATTTTGTCCACCGACGAATGTCGATGGATTTCATACATACATTAATTAAATAGGTGATTATTACCTATTAGGTAATCTTTATAATAAATTATAGATAGCCGCAGAAATTGCAACTAATCCCATAACAACAATAAATACATTACTTAATTTTCCACGATATTTTGCCAATGCTGGGATTTGATGAATTGCATACATAGGCATTAAGAACAATAATATAGCTAAAATAGGTCCACCAAGTGATTCAATAAGCGCTAAAATGCTTGGATTAATTGTTGCAATTCCCCACGCTGTTACAAACATAAATGCAATGGCTAGTTTATCAAGTTTCTTTTCTGAAATCGTTTTGTTGCGGCTACGTAATATTTTTTGCACAAGACCGTTAAAGCCTTCTTTACCACCAAGATAGTGACCTAAAAACGATTTAGCCATGGCAATAAAAGCAATTGGCGGCCCAATGTATTCAATAACTGGCGAATTAAATCGATTAGCTAAATAAGATAAAGTCGAGATATTTTGTGTTTTTGCTTCTAAAAGTTCAGCTGGCGATAAGCACAGAGCACAACTAAAAACAAAAAACATAACAGTCACAACCATCATTATGTTACTGGCAGCAATAATTTTAGTACATTTCGGTTCTGCATAAATATTGCCATATTCTTTACGTTTAGCAACAGCTAATGAGGAAATAATGGGAGAGTGATTAAACGCAAAGACCATAACGGGAATAACCAGCCAAAGTGTCATTAATATACTATGTCCACCTTCACTATTAAGGCTAAAGGATAAATTACTGCTATTCCATTCAGGGATTAAAAATAAAGCTAGCATCATTAAAACCGCAATAAAAGGGAAAACTAAAACGGACATCACTTTAACAATCAGCTCTTCACCAAAATGAACAATTGACATTAAGAATGCAACTAAAACAAACGAAAGCAAAGCACGGGGGATTGGCTGCATACCTAGTTGATTAACCATAAAACTGTCTACTGTATTGGTAATACCAACACTATATACCAATAATATTGGGTAAATGGCAAAAAAATACAGCACCGTTATCCAAATTCCTGCGGTGCGCCCAAAAGACTCTTCTACAACAACAGTAATATCGCCATTACTGTTTTTTCCTGATAGAACAAATCTACATAAAGCTCGGTGGGCAAAAAATGTCATTGGAAAGGCAAGAATCAACATAACTAATAATGGAATCAATCCACCAACACCTGCATTAATGGGTAGAAAAAGCACTCCAGCACCAATTGCGGTACCATAAAGACTAAGCATCCATAAAGTGTCGCTTTTTCGCCATTTTGGTAATGTTGATTTATTGTTTGAACTGATAACATTTTCGTTATTCATTAACTTACTCATTGGGTACTACTCCTTAATTAATATTCTGCACATATGATATCAATTTAACGACCTTTCTAAAGTGATCGTTATCACATAAATAAAAAAATATTAAATATAATCAATATTATGTGGGTATCTATTTTGATGCTTAGTAAAATTAAAAATAAATAAAGTATCAATTTTGATTCAAAAAGTTCGAAACTAGTGACAACTGAAAGCAAATTAAAAAGGAAAGTTAAGGTGATAATCAAATATTTTGGAAAATGTTGTCTGTTGAGATTAAACGTTTAACTGTGCTTAGTACCTAAAGTTAATAGTGGGTTGGAAAATATCGGCTTATCAAAATGGGGGGGTGGTCATTACTGAAAGTGTGTCTTTAGGCGATTATTTTAATCATGAAATGTAAGCGATTGAGCGTTTTTTACAAAGTATTAATTATCAAATAGGCACAATGACCGATTAATCTAAAACAGAGTCATAATAACAGGTTATTCCTGTCTCTAAATGCTCAATTTCTAACTCACCACCTGTTAAAATTCCACCGTCAGAAAAATAACTTGGCTTTTTTTTGAGGGTTGCTTTTCCAAAGAGTTTATCATTGTCATAAAAATACCCTTCTTTACTAATTTTATAAGAATCATCTGGTTCTATCAATCCTGTGCCACAAGGACAATTGATAGAATCTACCCAATCACCATCTTTAGTTTTACACCCGTCTCCTCGCCAGCCAAAATCTAAAATTTCATCATAACTTAAATCCATTAAATGATATTTGGTTATTTTCACAGGATAATAGAGTATAGCAAAGACTAATAGCAGATAAATAATATGCGATATTTTTAATTTTTTTAGTTTCATTATTTTCATAACCACTTACTTTCTTATTAAATTATTCGTATGAATAAAAAGTACATGTTATACCTGTTTCTAGATCCTTTACATACAGCTCACCTCCTGTAAATCGCTCAAAAGAAATATAATCAGGTTTTTTCTTCAAATAAATTTTTTTCATCATATCACGGCCAACAATATAGCCATTACCTTCTTTTTGGATATACATGTCATTGTGTTTATATGGGCTTATTTGATTGCAAATAGAACAATCTTTACTGTAATCATACTCACCACTATCTGATTCACCAGAGTAATAGCACATGTCATCATAAATCCACATATATTCCATTATTTTGTCATAACTAAAATCAACTAAATAATAGGTAATCAATTTAATTGGTTGGTATAGTACCAAAATTACAAAAACGGCGGTAACGAAGTGCGATAAATTTAATTTCTTCATATTGATTTTATTGTATTGTTTATATTGGCTAATTTATTATAAATGTTTTTGACTATCAATAATTGCCAATAAATTACTTTAGTGTTATGCAAGGTACTGCTAAACTAGCTTACATTTTTATTATATTTAATACATCAATTATTTTTTAGGATAAATGTATGCGAACCAGTAAATATCTTCTTTCTACGTTAAAAGAGACCCCTGCTGATGCAGAAGTCATTAGCCATCAATTAATGTTACGTGCCGGTATGATCCGTAAAGTTGCCGCAGGGTTATATACTTGGCTTCCCACTGGTTACCGTGTACTTAAAAAAGTAGAAAATATTGTCCGTGAAGAGATGAATAAAGCTGGCGCAATAGAAGTATTAATGCCAGTTGTACAGCCTGCTGATATTTGGCAAGAAAGCGGTCGTTGGGAACAATATGGACCTGAGCTATTACGAATCAAAGATCGTGGCGACCGTGACTTTGTATTAGGTCCAACTCATGAAGAAGTGATTACTGATTTACTGCGTAATGAAGTTAGCTCATATAAACAATTACCTCTTAATGTGTATCAAATTCAAACTAAATTCCGTGACGAAGTGCGTCCTCGCTTTGGGGTGATGCGTTCGCGTGAATTTATTATGAAAGATGCTTATTCTTTCCATACTTCACAAGAATCATTACAAGAAACTTATGATGATATGTATAAAGCCTATAGCGCTATTTTTACACGCGCAGGCTTAAACTTTAGAGCAGTACGTGCTGATACTGGATCGATTGGTGGTAATTGGTCTCATGAATTCCAAGTGCTAGCGGATAGCGGGGAAGATGATATTGTTTTCTCAACAGAGTCAGATTATGCCGCTAATATTGAAATGGCGCAAGCTTTAGCACCAACACAACAACGTGCAGAGCCAACTAAAGCGATGGAACTAGTTGATACTCCCAATGCAAAAACGATTGATGAATTAGTTCAGCAGTTTAATTTGCCAATTGAAAAAACGGTAAAAACCCTAATGGTAAAAGCAACTAAAGAAAGCGGTCATCAGTTAGTGGCATTATTAGTTCGAGGCGATCATACTTTAAACGAAATCAAAGCGGAAAAAATTGATATCGTTGCTTCACCCCTTGAATTTGCAACCGAAGAAGAAATTCGTGCTTTAGTTAACGCCGGTCCTGGTTCATTAGGTCCAATTAATTTAAACATGCCAATTATTATCGATCGTGATGTTGCTGTTATGAGCGATTTTGGCGCAGGCGCTAATATTGATCACAAACACTATTTTAACATCAATTGGGAGCGTGATGTTTCCCTACCACGTATTGAAGATATCCGTAATGTGGTTGAAGGCGATATGAGTCCTGATGGCAAAGGTACATTACAAATCAAACGTGGCATTGAAGTTGGGCATATATTCCAACTTGGCACAAAATATTCACAAGCTATGAAAGCGACAGTGCAAGGCGAAGATGGGCAAAACCATGTGATGATTATGGGATGCTATGGTATTGGGGTTAGTCGTATTGTAGCGGCAGCTATTGAACAATGCCATGATGATCGAGGTATTATTTGGCCAGAAGCTATTGCGCCATTTAGTGTTGTGATCATTCCAATGAATATGCACAAATCAGAAAAAGTGCAAGCGACAGCCGAAAAACTTTACGCAGATTTGCAAGCAGCTGGCATTGAAGTGCTTTTTGATGATCGTAAAGAACGTCCTGGTGTTATGTTTGCTGATGCTGAATTGATCGGTATACCTCATACCATTGTCATTGGTGAGCGTAATCTTGATAATGGCGAAGTGGAATATAAACACCGTGCTGGTGGCGATAAAGAAATGGTAAAAGTTGATAATATTATTGAATTTATCAAAACTCGTTGCAAGCTAGCTTAACATTAAGATAACTTGCTAACTAGTTATAAAACATAATAAAATTTGGAATCATTACCCTCAATACAACAGTAATTAGCTTATTACTGTTGTATTGTTATTATTTAGCTACCATAAAGCCAATACTAATTAACGACTAGCGTAAGGTGATTTTTTTACAAAACTACTTTTAATTTTCAAAAATAAACATCCACAAATACTTAACAAAGAAAATGTTGAGTATAAATTCAAAGTGATATTGTTCTTTTTTTCGGCTAAAATAAATCAATAAAAATCTTACATCAATGGGTTGAAATAATGTTAAAAAAAGCCATCGCATTTGCACTATCTACCTCGTTATTATTACAAAGCACGTCCATTGTTTATGCTGATAATATTAACCTACCCGATATAGGTACCGCTGCTGCTACAACATTAAGTATTGGCCAAGAAATGGAAATGGGCGATTATTATATGCGAATGTTGCGAGCCGATGCTCCAATTATAAACGACCCTGTTTTAAGCCAATATATTAATGATTTAGGTAAGAAATTAGTCTCTAAATCAGAATCAGTAAAAACGCCTTTCCATTTTTATATTATGAAAAGTGATGTGCTAAATGCATTTGCCTTTTTTGGGGGAAATGTTGTTATTCACTCACGATTAATATTAGATACTGATAATGAAAGCCAACTAGCGTCAGTAATGGCTCATGAAATTGGTCATGTCACCCAACGGCATTTAGCCAGAGCGATGGAAAATCAAAGTCGAAATAGTCCTTATGTTTGGGGGGCAACGTTAGGCTCTTTATTGCTAACATTAGCGAATCCGGAAGCTGGCATGGCCGCGATGACAAGCACCATGGCAGGTTCAACTCAAAATATGATTAGTTTTACACAAAGCAATGAGCAAGAAGCTGATCGTGTCGGTTTAAGAACGCTTGCCAAAGCAGGGTTTGATCCTTATGCTTCATCGGAGTTTTTACAAAAGCTGGCTGATCAAAGCCGTTTTAGTAGTAAAGCGCCTGAAATATTACTTACTCACCCATTACCCAATAGTCGGTTAACGGATATTCGCAATCGCTCAATGCAATACAGTAAAAAAAGTGTATCGCCATCATTAAATTATTATTTAGCAAAAGCACGATTAGCAATCTTAATAACTAAAAATAAAAATGCTGCTAAACGATTACTTGAAGATTACAAAAAGATCAATAACGAACAAACTAAAACAGCTGTTATTTATGGTAACGCATTAGCTGACAACTTGAGTGGTAATAACCAAAAAGCAAAACAGCAGTTACAACCCTTATTAGACCGCGATCCAAATAATATTTGGTATATTGATTTAATGACTGATATTGATTTGGCGCTCAACAATAACGATGCAGCCATTACTCGCTTACAAGCCGCATTAAAAAAAGCCCCAGACAGCTCAGCTTTGCAATTGAATCTTGCTAATGCATATATAAAAAATAGAAATTACCAACAAGCCGTCACGTTATTACATCGTTACACTTTTGACCATAATGATGATACTAATGGTTGGGATTTACTTGTTACAGCTTATGGTGGATCACGTTCAAGGGCTCAAGAAATGAGTGCTAAAGCAGAGTTACTTGCATTAGAAGGTCAATTCCAACAATCAATACAATTACTACAAAATGCGAAAAATCAAACCAAAGGCAATCAAATAATGATTTCTAAAATCGATGCAAGAATTAATCAATTAAAACAGTTGCAAAAACGTTATGCTGTTTATAAACGATAACAATCTTTAATGATCATATCTCGACTAATTTTTGTAATAATATTAGTCGAGAAAATGATAAATCAGGTTATTTTTTAAGACAAATGATCTACATTATTGAAGAATTTTACCGTAAATGCCCCTTCAGGATGCTCATGGCTTTGTTTATAATTAACCAAGCTAATGCTAGTATTTAGCATTCGAGGAAAATAATTTTCATCACGATGTAAACGCCAATCGCCACCATTTAACACACAAAGTAAAATTCGTAATACTGTCCCATGTGACACAACCAAAATATTACCCGTATCTTGAGTCGCGCTTTGAACAATGGTGTTTAATCCTTGCTTCATACGCGTTAGTATATCAAGATAATTTTCACCTTGATTAACTGAAGCGTCGAAATTAGCTGGATCAGTTAAATAAGTCGTAAATTCAGGAAACGTCTTTTTCAACAGAGGGACATGTTTACCTTCCCAAATGCCAAAATCCATTTCACGTAGATCGGCAAGCTCAAAAGTGGGAATAGTAAGATTATTTTCTTTAACAATATAATCGCGTGTTTCCATCGCACGTTGTTGTGTGCTTGAGTACGCTTGCATAAAAGGAATATCTTTTAAATATTGTCCTGTTATTTTAGCACCCAAAATGCCTTGTTCGGTTAACGGTGAATTTTGAGATCCTTGCATCTGATCTTTAATGTTCCATTCCGTTTGGCCATGTCTAATTAAGTATAAATTAATATCTTTCATTCGCACTTACTACCTTGTTTATTTTAAGAATCGGTTCGCTTATATTTATCTTTTCTAAGATAGGCTAAACAAGCCTGTAAAGTATCATCCATTGGTGCATTTAATAGCATTTCTTGTAAGCTTTTAGGATGAATAAATTTAACACTTGCTGCATGTAAAAATAATCGATTAAGCTTTGTTCCTGCTAACAATGCATCAAATTGTCTATCGCCATAGCGGTCATCAAAAGCAATTGGATGGTTAGCATATTGTGTATGAATGCGGATTTGATGTGTTCGCCCAGTAACGGGGCTTGCTTTTATTAAAGTTGCAAAATCAAACCGCTCTTCAACTTTAAAACGTGTTTCTGATGGCTTACCGTCTTTATCGACTTTCACGACTCGTTCACCGCTTTTTAACACATTTTTGAGCAATGGCGCTTGTATGACTTTGCAGTCAGAAGACCAATTACCTTTAACCAAAGCTAAATAGTTTTTCTGCATTTGTTTAAGGCGTAATTGTTCGTGTAAGGATTTTAATGCGGAGCGTTTTTTAGCAATTAATAGCACCCCTGAAGTTTCGCGATCAATGCGATGCACTAGTTCTAAAAACTTTGCTTCAGGTCTTAAAGCTCGTAATGCTTCAATTACCCCAAAACTTAAACCACTGCCACCATGTACGGCAATACCAGATGGTTTGTTAATCGCCAATAAGACATCATCTTCATAGATAATCGCTTTTTCTAAATCGGCGACTTTATTTAGCTTGGTTGAAATTTCTGGCATGGCTTTTTCTGTCATTCGAACCGGTGGGATACGAATTTCATCGCCAATATTTAATTTATATTCAGGTTTGATCCGTTTTTTATTAACACGCACTTCACCTTTTCTTAAAATGCGATAAATCATACTTTTTGGCACACCTTTTAAATAGGTGATTAAAAAATTATCAATACGCTGTGTCGCATTTTCTTCTGAAATAGTAACAAATGAGACTTGTAATTTTGTTTGTGGAACTGTTGAGTCCATAGAAAATGATTAATCCGCTATCAATAAATAAAGTCGTTTACATTATAAAAAAATAAACTACACTATCGTAATTAAAAAATAAGATAGATTATATTCAGTATAATTAAAGAAGAAAGATTATAACGGAATATGG
This sequence comes from Gilliamella sp. Fer1-1, assembly GCF_001690825.1. NCBI lineage: Bacteria > Pseudomonadati > Pseudomonadota > Gammaproteobacteria > Orbales > Orbaceae > Gilliamella > Gilliamella sp. Fer1-1. The sequence continues at coordinate 33,498 of NZ_LZGX01000028.1, read as the reverse complement.
AGGAATAAAATAGTATGTTATCACTGCTTAATCAATACTCAAAAGGTAGATTTGCTTGGTTCTTATTGTTCTTTTCCACGCTTGCTTTTGAAATAACCGCACTTTATTTTCAACATAGCTTAGGGCTTGCACCTTGTACACTCTGTATTTACCAACGTTGTGCTATTTTGGGCATTATGCTAGCTAGCATTGTTGGGCTCATTGCTCCTCGTAACATTATTGTTCGATTAATCGGTATTTTAATTTGGATGGTTAGCGCCTATAAAGGCTTTTTGCTAGCAACATTTCATGCCCATTTACAATTTGAACCTAATTTAAGTGATACTTGTTCGATTAACGCTCAATTCCCTTCGTGGTTTCCCTTAGACTCGTTGCTTCCTAGCATGTTTAAAGCTTATGGCTCTTGTGCCGATAAAATTTGGACGTTTTTAACTATTGAAATGTCACAATGGATGATTATTATTTTTGCTTGTTACCTGATTTTTGGTTTAGCTGTATTAATTTCACAGATATTTCCATCGCCAAAAGGTTCAATTTGGAATAAGTAACTTTATTTATAAAACTGGCACTTTTTGTTGAGTTTGTTAGAATGTGTGGCAATTTTATTTTACGAATTGTCACATATAAATGCTTTTAGAATATCACCCGCCTATCGAACCTTGGCTGTCCATTTTATATCAAGATGACCATATCGTGGTTGTCAATAAACAACCCGGTATTTTGTCAGTTTCAGGCAATAAACCACAATTTATTGATAGCATTATTCATCGTTTACAACAAAAATATAGCTATGTCGAATCCGTTCACCGGCTTGATATGGCAACCAGCGGTATCATGGTTGCTGCACTGTCAAAATTAGCTGATCGCGAAATAAAAAAACAGTTTCGAGAACGTATCCCTAAAAAAATTTATATCGCGGTCGTACATGGACATCTTGAGCAAGATGTTGGCCGTGTTGAGTTACCATTAATTTGTGATTGGCCTAATCGCCCAAGGCAAATGGTTGATTTAGAAAATGGTAAACCTGCGCTAACTGAATATCAAGTGATATCCAGAAATCCAGACAACACAACTCGCATAAAATTATTCCCATTTACAGGCAGGTCGCACCAATTACGTGTTCATATGCAAGCCATCGGTCATCCCATTTTAGGTGATAAATTCTATGCTCATCCTGATGCTTTTGCGATGTCAAAAAGGCTACTATTACACGCTCAATTGTTGACGATTAATCACCCTAAAACAGGTGAAAGTATGACATTTAGTTGCGAACCTGATTTTTAAAAATTCAACATAAAATTAGCTAGCGTGGGCTACAACCAGCTCAAGTCAATAATGAATAAACAAGTAATATAAAGGAAGTCAAAATGCAAAAAATTGTGTTAGCAACCAATAATCAAGGCAAGGTCAAGGAATTGCAACGGTTACTCGTTGATGCCGGTTTTGATATTGTTGCACAAAGCCAATTTAATGTACCTGATGCTAACGAAACAGGTTTAACATTTATTGAAAATGCTATTTTAAAAGCACGGCATACCGCTAAATTAACAGGACTGCCGTCCATTGCTGATGACTCTGGCTTATCGGTAGATGCTCTTGGCGGTCAACCAGGAATTTATTCTGCGCGTTATGCTGGTGAACACGGTAATGATCAAAGCAATAATCAAAAATTATTGGATGCATTAAACAATGTTCCCAAAGAAAAACGTACTGCCTACTTTTATTGTGCACTGGTGTTTATGCGCCACGAAAATGATCCAACACCAATTATCTGCTTAGGAAAATGGCATGGTTTAATCTTAACTGAAGCACAAGGCGACGGTGGATTTGGTTACGATCCGCTTTTTTATGTGCCTGAATTGGGTTGTACAGCGGCGCAACTAACCAAAGAACAGAAAAGCCAAATATCGCACCGAGGTCAAGCACTAAAACAATTGATTAGTAAAATTAAAACTGAATATTAATTATTCACTATATTATGTATACTCGAAATTGCATATTAATAAGTAAACAGTATATACTTAATGCATCAATGATATCGGAGTTAATATTGTGATTTTACTGATAGTAAGTGGTCGCTCTGGTTCTGGCAAATCCGTTGCCTTGCGAGCGCTAGAAGATATGGGATTTTATTGTGTTGATAATATCCCCGTTGTTTTATTACCTCAATTAGCCAATTCACTAAAAGACAATAATACCCCTGTTGCTGTTAGCATTGATATCCGAAATTTACCTGAACAATTTGATTTTAATAGTGATATCTTTCAACGCTTACCCGCATCAGTTACACCCGAAATTATTTTTTTTGATTGTAGCCCAAATACCTTAATTCGGCGCTATAGCGAAACTCGACGTACGCACCCATTAACTAATCAACAATATTCTCTTGAAGAAGCCATCGATTTAGAAGAAAAATATCTAGAGCCGTTAAAATCGCATGCAAGCCTAGTTATTAATACCGATAATCTTTCGGTTCATGAACTATCTGATATATTAAGATCGCGTATTTTAGGTAAAAAAGAACGGGAATTAACGATCATTTTTGAATCATTTGGCTTCAAACATGGCTTACCTGTTGATGCGGATTTTGTGTTTGATGTTAGGTTTTTACCTAACCCTCATTGGGAAGTTAGTTTGCGTCCACTAACAGGATTAGACAAACCTGTTAAAGACTATTTATTAAGGTATGAAGAAGTCTCAAATTTCATCTCTCAAACTGCTAATTACTTAAATCAATGGCTACCGCTGTTAGAAAAAAATAACCGCAGTTATCTAACCATTGCTATTGGCTGTACAGGAGGGCAACACCGTTCGGTCTTTATTGTTGAACAATTAGCTGAATTTTTTAAGGCACAAAATAAACAAGTACAAATTCGCCATCGAACGTTAGAAAAGAAACCGTGATTATTCATTCTCGGTAGCAAGGGTTGATAATTCTTCAAATCGTTCTTTGCATTTATCAATAATATTTTGGCATTTATCCGCAATATTTTTCAGTATTCTTTGGTATTTAGCTGGATAATTCGTTGCATTAGGCGATGATGTAACTAATTTACCAACTTTAACTAATTCAATATCAGCAGGTAACTTAGCAAGTTTTGCTTTTAATACATTAATCGTTTGTGGATGTGGGTGCCCAATAACAATAGCAACGCCTTTTTTACGCGCTAATTTGACGGCTAAATCAAATTGCCGGCTAATTGCTCGCTCAGTTTGCTCATCATCTAAAAATACATCACGCGCTAGCACTGGAACATCATAATAACTAGCAGCTTTTTTTATTTGTGTTCGGCCAATTGTTTTGCTATCTAAAAAAAACATTGGATGCGCGCTTAATGCCTTCATCACATTAGTCATTCCGTTAAGATCTGCTGTCATCAAACTGCCCATATGGTTATTAAAACCAATAGCATGTGGCACAAGCTCAATTGCATTATTTACAATCCGACTTATTTGCGTTTCGTCCATTGATGGAAATAAAGTGTCTTTTTCTAGCCGCTGTTTGCTAAGTGGTGCCATAGGTAAATGAATTATTACATCATTACCATGTTGGTGAGCAATATTAGCTATACGCGCAGCATTTGGTGAGTTAGGTAACACAGCTACAGTGATATTAGGCGAAAGCCTAATAACCTGCTCTTCATTATGCTGACGATAACCAAAATCATCAATAACAAGCGCAAGCTTAGCCGCCCAAACAGAGTGTGTATTTAGCGTAAAGACAATCATAATAAAAATAGTTATAAAACAACGCACTATTTTAACCATCCACTTGGATCAAGCGCCTTACCATCACGGCGAATTTCAAAATATAACGCTGGGGTGCGTTGACCGCCACTGGATCCTACTAGCGCTATAGCTTGCCCATGGAGGATCCTATCGCCTACCTCAACTAACATGCGTTGATTATAACCATATAAACTCATATCACCTTTACCATGCTCAAGTGCCACAACAAAACCATAACCTTGTAGCCAACTGGCTAAAATAACGCGACCATCAGCAATGGCTTTAACTTGAGTACCATCTTTAGCATTAATTACCATTCCTTTCCAATACAATTCCCCTTGTAGCCGCTCACCAAACTTGTGTGCAACACTACCACTAACTGGCCAATTAAATTGGTGTTGAGGTTTTCCTATACCACTAACACGCGCCATTAAAGCTTGCTCGTCAGGATTAGGGATGTAACTTTTATTTTTTTGTTTTTCTTCAATATTTTTTGCTTGTTTTATTTCTTCTTCTGCTATGCGCTTGCTTTCTTGCTTTGCCTGGGCAATTTTAGCTTGTAACTTAGCTTCATTATTACGCAAGTCCATTAATTTTTGTTGATTAACTTGCATCGCTGAATCAAGATCGGTTATCGTACTTTGTCGATTTTCTCGATTTTTTTCAAGTTTTGCTTGTTGTTCTTTCTGCTTACTTTGTAATGTTTTATGCGAAGATTGCTTTTTTTCTAACTGTGCACGCTTTTCAGTCAATTGAGCTTGCGTATTTTCAAGAGCTTGGATTTGCTGTTGCCTTGCATCATTAATATAAGCATAGTAAGTCATTATACGATTATTACGCTCACTTTTCTCGCTGGAAAAAATCAGCTCTAACCCTGTCATATTACCTAGTTTAAAAGCACTCTCAAGTTGTTTGGCTAATACGCTCCGTTGCTGTTTTTGTTTTATCGTTAATTGCTCAATTTGCTTAACTAAACTATTAATCTCTTGATTGAGCTTTCTCAATGATAAATCATTTTTTTCCACAGAAGTTAGCAGTTTAGCTATTTCGGTTTCTTGCTCTTTAAGTGCATTGACAAGCTTTGACCGTTCTTTTTTTTGCTGGGCTAAACGCTTTTCTTGCTCCTCAATAGAGTGGCGTAAAGATTGCAGTTGCTTATTATCGTCCGCATACAAATAATGAATTTGTAACATTCCAACAATAACAATAATAACAAATTTTTGATAAATAGACATGAAATTGTCTTTATGATTTATAACCAAGCAATAAAAATGGTGTCACTATACCGATAAATAGACAAAGATGCAAAACGAAAACAACCTATCAAATTATTATCTTTTTTATATGAAGTGTTTATCGGTGATTAACCGTATCGTAATCTTAGTTATTTTAAAAATAAACATAACCGCTTAAAAATGGTTCAGAAAAGTGATTGATTTTATTGAAGTTTTTTGTTTTTTTATGGTAATTAACTGATTTTACGTTATTTTTTAACTATTTTTTTTGCTGTTTTGGCATGTTTTTTTGCAATAGCTTTGCTTTGGAGCGGCTGCCGTTTGCAAATAAAATTAACGGTTGATGATAACATTTGAGCAGGAGAGGGCGAAATTTAGCACGGTTGCGTATGGTTGTAGAATATAGCTTATGGCTATCCGGCTCTGTTGCTGAGTTTTAAGACAACGGCACTGAATCGTTTCTGAAAAAACTGCATCTTGTTCAGTCGATAGCACATTCTAACGCCGAATAAGGCGCAGCGTTAGCCTTTTGGGTAAAAATGTTGATTTTTATAAAAATAAAAACTTTAATAAAATCAATGCATTTTCTGAAGTGTTTTTAAGATCTAAAATACCTTGTTTTGGGGGCGTTGGTATTTTTAGCATTAAGCCCCCCTCTTTATTGTTTACGTATAAATTGCTTACGTGTAAAGAGGGAATACTATTGTGTTTATTTGTTTTCTAAAATCCTACTGACCTTGATCAGATAGTTGCGTGATTCTTGTGAAACATGAGAAGTGACTAATTTTTGATAAACTTGTTGTGGTGTCATTGAGTTTATAATACGGATAGCTTTGTTGCGATCTTTATCAAAAGTAGACAATACACTACCAGCCCCACCGTTATAGGATGTAATCATGGCATATCGCAATGATGTTGGGTTATTAATTCCTGCTAGATATTTGGTTTTTAGCAAGGACAAATAGGCCGTTCCCATGTCAACGTTATTACGAGGATCGAGTAAGAATTTTCGGCTTGGCTCTCCTGATTTGCCACGTAATTTAAAAATATCACGACCAGCGGTGTGTTGTTGTACTTGCATGAGTCCCAGTGCATCAGTGCGGCTAACCGCATATGGGTTAAATGCTGATTCAACTTCCATAATAGCTAAAATCAAACGTTCATCAATCAAATGGCGATTAGACGCTTCAGAGACAAGTGGTAAAAATTTTCGTGCTCGTTGATTGATATGGTTAGGAACCAGTTTAATTTCAACATAAGTAATTTGATGTGAGCCTGATTTGCGCTGTTTCAAATTATTCGCTAATACATAATCAGCAAAGCTGTTGGCTCTACCACTCCAACGGATAGGTTGGTGCTCTTGATCTAATACCTGATTGTATAAAAATGGATCTTGGGATAAATCTCGGCTAATTTTATCACGACGAATAATATCGACGGGCTCTGACATCAGTAATGTTGAAACTATCGCTTCTTTCAAATTATTTATTGGTGAATCAGACAGCGTTTCGATTGTGATCACCCCCGAAACAAAGTTAATATGAACACGTGTTTGCAGATTATCTTCATATTGAACATAGTCTTTAGGACCCGCAATAAGGACTTCTTTCGGCCCCCAGATTTGTTCAATGTTATTGGCATACTGGCTAATTAGAATATTGAAAGCATTAGTATCTTTAGCGTAATAATCGTTATTATTCGATTTTTGGCTCGGGCAACCAGTTAAAAGGCTTGTGGCAATAAATAACGCAATGATTTTTTTGTTTTTTTTCATTTTGTATCTCAATTTTGGGGTTTATATCCATCAATCAGAATCTCTCCGCCTTCAAATAGAAACTTAACCATTTCTGCTTCAATTTTTTTGCGGTGCTCAGAATTCATCATATTGAGTTTATGTTCGTTAATTAGCATAGTTTGTTTTTTAAGCCACTCTTGCCATGCTTGTTTGGATATTTCATTAAAAATACGTTTGCCAAGCTCTCCTGGGTATAGTTGGAAATCTAAACCTTCTGCTTCTTTTTTTAAATAATGGCAATAAATAACACGACTCATTTTTATCTCTTTTAAGTACAATTAGCAAACGATGGCTGATTATACCTGAAAATAATTGTAGATAAGAAGAAAATAATTGTAGAAGTTTTAAATTAAAATCGCCATTAAATGAATATTAATATAAAATAAATGAATAATTATTTACTTTACACCGCGATTAATTCACTTAAAATGACATAAACTACTTTAATAATAAATGAGGATTCAATCATGCAGCCAAAAATGACCCGTGAATTATTCGATAAAGTTATTTTACCTGTTTATGCACCAGTAAATTTTATCCCTGTAAAAGGTTTCGGTAGTCGCGTTTGGGATCAGCATGGTGAAGAATATATAGATTTTGCGGGGGGGATAGCTGTAAATGCGCTGGGGCATTGTCATCCTAGACTCGTCAAAGCGCTACAAGTGCAAAGTGAAAAGCTATGGCATGTGAGTAATGTTTTTACTAATGAACCCTCGTTAAAGTTGGCGCAAAAACTGATTGATAACACATTTGCTGATCGTGTTTTTTTTGCAAATTCAGGCGCAGAAGCTAATGAAGCGGCGTTTAAATTAGCGCGTTATTACGCAATACAAAAATACAATCCTTATAAAACTAAGATTATTGCCTTTTATCAATCATTTCATGGACGTACATTTTTTACTGTGTCGGTTGGCGGGCAAGCTAAATATTCTGATGGCTTTGGTCCAAAACCTGCTGATATTATTCATGTGCCTTTTAATGATTTGGATGCTGTTAAGGCTGTAATGGATGACCATACTTGTGCTGTTGTTTTAGAGCCCGTACAAGGTGAAGGCGGTTTAGCCTCAGCAACACCTGAATTTTTACAAGGGGTACGCAAGCTGTGTGATGAATATCAAGCGCTACTGGTATTTGATGAGGTCCAATGTGGCATGGGGAGAACAGGGCGTTTATATACTTACCAGCAATATGATGTAAAACCTGATATTTTAACCTCTGCTAAGGCATTAGGTGGTGGGTTTCCAATTAGTGCTATGTTAACAACGAATGAAATTGCTTCTGTTATGCATCCTGGCGTACATGGCACAACTTATGGCGGTAACCCTTTGGCCTGCGCTGTGGCCTGTGAAGCATTTGATATTATCAATTCTCCTGAAGTACTTGAAGGCGTGCAAATTCGACGAGCTTTATTTATTAAAGAACTTGAGCTAATCAATGATAAATTCAAATTGTTCCGAGAATATCGAGGTAAAGGCTTATTATTAGGTGTTGAGTTACAACCTGAATTTCATAATAAAGCCCGTGATTTGTTAAATGTTGCGGCCGAGTTTAAAGTGATGATTTTAAATGCAGGCTCAAATGTGTTACGTTTTACCCCATCGCTGATTATATCCGAAGATGAGATAAAAGAAGGGATGGCACGTTTGACAAAAGCAGTCGAAAAAGTTGTCAATGCTTGAGTTTTTCTATACAGTAACGGCATTTTAATCAATTAAGTGCCGTTGTGCGCTTAAAGGTATTTTTTTATGACAACAATTCGACCATTAAATTACGCAAAAACTCATTTTATTTTAAGCGCGCCTGATATTTCTCATTTACCAAGTGATAGTGGTGTTGAGGTGGCATTTGCTGGCAGATCTAATGCGGGTAAATCCAGTGCACTTAACACATTAACCAATCAAAAAACGCTAGCCAGAACAAGTAAAACACCGGGAAGAACGCAGTTAATTAATCTTTTTGAGGTTGAAGAAAATTGCCGTTTAGTTGATTTGCCAGGTTATGGTTATGCACAAGTTCCCGAAGCAATAAAACGTAAATGGCAAAAATCTTTAGGGGAATATCTACAAAAACGTGAAAGTCTGAAAGGGTTAGTTGTCCTAATGGATATAAGGCATCCGTTAAAAGATTTAGACCAACAGATGATTCAATGGGCGGTTTCAGTTAATATTCCTGTCATGTTATTACTTACTAAGGCCGATAAACTTGCTTCTGGAGCACAAAAAAAACAAGTTAACATGGTTAAAGAAGCCATTTTGCCTTTTCAAGGGGATATTATCGTTGCGCCATTTTCCTCGCCTAAGCGCATGGGATTAGAGCCTTTAAAACAAAAATTAGATGAATGGTTTAGCCAACAGTAAAGGTAACAGTTTAATGGATAATACCCCTTTTTCATATAACTCGTTATCGCCTGATTTGATTGTTGATAGTTTGGGGTCCATCGGGATTCGTCTTGATTCAGGACTTACCGCCTTAAATAGTTATGAAAACCGAGTCTACCAATTTCATGATGAAGATCACACCCGTTATGTTGTTAAATTTTATCGTCCTCATCGCTGGAGTAGAGCTCAGATTCTTGAAGAACATCAGTTTACCCAGCAGTTATTCGATGCGGAAATTCCTGTTATTACGCCATTAACATTTAATAATACGACGCTACATGAATACCACGGTTACCTGTTTTCCCTATTTCCAAGCATGGGCGGACGGCAATATGAAATGGATAATATTGAGCAGATGGAGTCTGTTGCTATGTTGCTCGGGCGTATTCATCAAATAGGTGCAAAACAATCTTTTTCATATCGCCCAACTATCGGGTTAGAGGAATATCTTTATCATCCACAAGAGGTTTTGCTATCTTGTCGCTTTATTCCCAATAAAGTTCAATCCGATCTTAAAATAATTTTAGCGCAATTAATTAAAGCTGTTGAACAATATTGGCACAATGATTGGCAACCTATTCGTTTACATGCTGATTGCCATGCTGGCAATATTTTATGGCGTGATAATGCGATGTTTGTTGATTTTGATGACTCACGCAATGGACCTGCAATCCAAGATCTATGGATGTTACTACATGGCGATCATAAACAGCAACGTCTGCAATTAGATATGCTAATTGAGATGTATCAAGAGTTTTATCATTTTGATAACCATCAATTAAAACTTATTGAGCCTTTGAGAGCAATGAGAATGATTCACCATTTAGCGTGGGTTATAGCGCGTTGGCAAGATCCTGCTTTTCCAATCGCCTTTCCATGGTTCACTGATGATGATTTTTGGCACCAGCAATTAACTGAATTTAAACAGCAAATTACTGCTATCAAATCACCACCACTACAATTAGCGCCAATGATATAAGGCTAAAAATTAAATAAAAAGCTTGGTTGATATTATGAAAACTTAATTTATTACACTCTATTACGTTATAGTGAAAGGGATTGTAATAACTGCTCAAAATTAGGTTGCTTTAAAATCAACCACTCTTTTTTATGCTTAGAAAGCTGTTTTATTCGATACTCAATTTTTAGCGCTGTGGATTTATCACCCACGCTAATTTGATAAACAATGCTAAGATCTTGATGCGCTTTTAAATATTTAGAACCTTTGCCATTTTTATGTTGCTCAAAACGCCTTGTAATATCTGTCGTAATGCCAGTATAAAGTGATTGTTTTGCTGTTCTAATAATGTATAAAAACCATTGGGAAGCGTTATTAGCCATAGATGTCAGCAATATAAATAAACAATTTCACCATAATATCATTTTTTATTAAGTAACAAATATGTATTATTCTAAATCGTTGTTATTAATCTATGTCGCTGAGTCCCTATTACTGTTCCATTTACTTTAACGCGGATAATGTTTAAGATAAGCTAAATTTTTTGATGTATTTTGGGATAATAAATTTGAATAACTTTGCAAAAATTATTGAGGTTCAACGCGGCAATTTAAAATTCGCTTACGTGCAAAATGACGAAATCAATTATTTAGAGCTTTTTGACCAATTTTTGGCAGAAGAAGGGCATCATGAGTTACTGGATCCAAGCGATAAAATTGAACGATATACTTATCTAATCAATCATAAGCAAGACAAATTTATTTTTAAAATTGATGGTGGCGTTGAGCATCGTTTAGAGCGTCGTTTGATAGCCAAAATTACTGGTGATTTTTATTTTAATTTAATTCGTAAGCTGGCAAGAATATCGCTTGATAAGTGTGATATTGCTTATGAACTTTATTTGGTTGCTTTTGACCAAAAAACCAATCGCCATTATATGATTTTTAACTTCATTGAAGGTCGCTCTTTAAAATGGGATGAAATGAAAGAGTATGGCGATCAGGTAAAAGAGTGCATAGAAAAGCTGCACAGTTATAATCTCGTTTCTAATGATGTGCATGGTGGAAATTTTATTTTAACGCCTGAAGGAAAAATCAAAGCCATTGATTTAACTAATTCGGGGTTTATTTGGTTAACTAAGGCCAATGATGCAATTGAATTAAAAGAACGGTTTAATATCATAATTAAGGTGCCTTTTTGGGCTATGACGATTAAAAAGTTTACTCATGGTTTTAAACGATTATCCCGTAAAATCCGTGGTAAAGGAGATTAATTATCTTATTATTGTGAGCAATTTTGTCACTTATAAAGATACTTAATCAATAACCTTTTCTTCAGCCTTAATTAAATTTGTATTCACTATTGATAAATACTAGTAAATTAGGATGTAAAAAGCTAGAATTGATGAGCTTATTCAAAAAAGGATGGGATATGAAAAAGTTAATTGGTTATTTGGCTGTTTTAACTATTCTAACAAGTTGCACATCGCAAAAAATGTTGTCAATTTATCAGACTAGAGCGGTGTTGAAATTGCTCAAAATTCGTCAGGCGCTGATATATTAAATAAGTACAATACATCACGACCAATTACCGCCCTCCACTCCTCTTTATCTTTATGTATTGCGCAAGAACTTGATAATGGTCCAGTGGTATTAGCAAGTGAAAACTATTCTGGATCACTTTGGTGGCCTTATTACAATGTGCCGAGCCAGCAAGCAATCACAGTTAGCGGAGGTGACACAATTAAATTAGTTGAAGGTAATCATGTTGTGGCTAATGCTGTAACTGACTATCTTTACCATACTAAATATTTTATCAGTTATATCCTAACGGCAACTTGTCATCAAAATAACATCCATTATCTATTTAGCAATATTAAACAAGCTCACCAATATACAGGTTCAGTTGTAAATGATGGATTTGAAAATGTGAAAACGCTTGAAAGTGCTCACCCGAATCTGGTTATTGATGCACTTAATAAAGAGGCTGATAAAATTCAAGAATGTTTATTGCGCTAATAATACGTTATTTTTAATTGCTATTTTTAAAAAGTTTTAGGTCAATATGCGTTTAAGTCTATTTTAGCGTTCTACTGTTTAAAACTATTAACTTCAATCTTAATCCTACTTAATTACTCAACAACTCCAAAGCAGAAAAAGCTATGTATACTTATATTATTAGTGCTAGATGCGCGATTATCCAAATAAAATGAATAGTCTATTAGTATTTATCAGAATTTTTAAAGGATCTTTGGATGCAAAAGCTAAAAATATCACTTTAAAAATATAAGCAAGTATTGTGACTGCTCATAAAGTATCGGTAGAATATATATTATTCAATGCTTTTGAGCCAAATATTGCTAAATTAGTAACTGAAAGCATAAATAACGCAGTAAAATAAGCAAATTATTTAGTCTGTTAAATTGCATTAGTAATAATCTGTCAATAAACTAATGTTATTAGCAGATTTTGTAATGAATATCAATTCAAACCATTGTGGTGGAAAGAGATATTGAATTTTAATGAAATACCTTTTAATCAAGTAACACTTAAATTTAAGCTTATTAGCTTCTTTTGTTAGTTTTCACTTTATTTCTAGCTGATAAAATATTTATATGCGTTGTATTGTTAATATTTACAATGTTTACGCTCTCGAGTTGAAAGCGCTACTAAATTTATCTCTTCACCAAATAAAATCGAAATCATTAATAACGGTGATAATCTTTTAGAAGAAAGCTCACAACGTATATTTCAAAAAAGTTATTTAGCGAAAGGAGATAATTGTAAGATTGGTTTTATAGTGTTAGCAAACATTGATGCGTTTAATGAGCATATTCAATTGTGCGATTCAACTAATTAAGAAAACCTATTGCAGCGTATCATTGCTCATGATAATTGTGTGGGTTTAATTTTACTTGATGTTTTTATTCTAAAACTTACAGGGTTAGAGTTATTAAAATATATTTGTATCAGTTATCTAAAAACAGATATCATTGTGGTAACTGTCGCCTGTAAAAATATTTACTTTTGGATGTCTACAGGTTGCTTTGAGTCGATATCAAAAACGTGTATATTTGTTATCTTCATCCAAAATATTTAATCACAATCAAATAGCAAGTGGGCTTATTATAACTTATAACTATTGTGAGAATCTATTTTTGGCCACTATAAATGGAATGCTAAATATAAAAAACCATTTTAATTATAGAGCATGATCGAAATAAAAATACGCGGGTAAATAAGTTATTTTACATCGTTATTTCGTCTAATGATAAGCTAAAGCTTGGCACAAAAACATCTAAAAAGTAGTCCATTTCAGGGCTATTACGTTCAGATAAAGTCTCTTTTAAACGTTGCTCTGCTAATTTAAATTCATTATTACCCGCACTTAATTCCTCAATTGTTTTCAGATAAGCACATAATGCGTCAGCTTGTTTTACAATGTTTTTTTCTGCTTCGCTATAAAAATCATCATCAATTAATGTCTTAAAATCATCTTGTAACTCTTCAGGAAGCATATTAAGAAGTTTGTGTTGTGCTATTTTCTCAATTTTTTTATATTCAACAGTAATTTGCGGATTATAATATTTTGTGGGCGTCGGTAAATCGCCAGTTATTACTTCTGAAACATCATGATACATTGCTAATAATGCGATGCGTTCAGGGTTTACATCGCCATTAAATTTCTTATTTTTAATTACAGCTAAAGCATGTGCAACAAAAGCAACTTGTAAGCTATGCTCTGATACATTTTCTGTTCTTACATTACGCATTAAAGGCCAACGGTTAATTAGTTTTAGGCGTGATAAATGGGCAAAAAAATGGCTATTTTTCATATTAGTATCTCTTTAAATATAAAATAAAAACGCTCCTATTTTTAATAGGAGCGTTTATAAAATATAACTATTTATGATTTTACGCTAAAACAAGCTGTTGAGTGCCTAACACGAGTGGCACCGTTTGCTCTTCTGTAAATGTTACATATTCCCAAGCATCTTGTTTCGCCAATAATGCTTGTAATAATTGATTATTCAATGCATGACCTGATTTATAACAAACTACTTCACCAATCATATTATGGCCACTCATGTATAAATCGCCAATAGTATCAAGCATTTTGTGACGAACAAATTCATCATCAAAACGTAAACCATCGTCATTGAGTACTTTATAATCATCTACCACAATTGCACAATCTAAGCTACCACCTAAGCATAAACCTTTAGATTGTAATGCTTCAATATCACGCATAAACCCAAAAGTTCTAGCTCGGCTGATTTGGCGAATAAAAGACTCAGATGAAAAATCCAACTGATAACGTTGTGAACTGTTATCAATAGCAGGATGATGAAAATCAATGGTAAAATCTAATCTAAATCCATTATAAGGTCTTATTTCGGCCCATTTGTCACCATTTTCAACTCGAATAGTTTCCTTTACACACAAAAACTTTTTCAAGGCATTTTGTTCAGCAATACCTGCATCAAGCAATAAATAAACAAAAGGGCTTGCGCTACCGTCCATAATTGGAATTTCGGGAGCATTAACTTCAATAATGAGATTATCAATACCTAGCCCAGCTAAAGCAGCATTGATATGCTCAACTGTTGAAATGCGAACATTATCTTCGTTTACTAAACAGGTACAAAGCATGGTATCTCGCACTGATTTTGCATCCACTGGAAAATCAACATATGGATCCAAATCAGTACGACGATAAATAATACCTGTATTTTCTGGCGCAGGGCGTAATGTCAAAGTAACTTTCTTGCCAGTATGTAAACCAACACCAGTTGCTTGAATGGTTTTCTTTAATGTTCTTTGTTTCACTTTACACCTACTTTTTTGTTTGTTCCTATCGATTTTGACAATAAAAAATCAAATAAGTTCAATTCTAATTCGCTTGCTTACGGATGAAAGCTGGAATATCTAAAATTTTATGATCCTCAAGCGGAGAAGCTGTTGGTTCATTAGCAACCTTAGCTAATTTCTCTTCTTGTTGTCCTAATGTATTGCTGTGGCCAAACAAATCATTGTGTGACACGGGTGGTTTAACTATTTTAGCTTCTGGTCGTTTATCCATACCAATACCCGTTGCAACTACTGTTACTCGAATCTCATCAGACATATCCGGATCAAACGTTGTACCAACAACGACTGTTGCATTGTCAGAAGCGAACGCTTTAACTGTGCTACCTACTGTTTCAAACTCTTCTAAACCAATATCTAACCCCGCAGTTACATTTACTAATACACCACGAGCGCCAGATAAATCAATATCTTCAAGTAATGGACTAGAAATTGCCATTTCTGCTGCCTCTTCGGCTCGGTTATCGCCACTAGCTCTACCAGAGCCCATCATAGCATATCCCATTTCAGACATCACTGTTCTTACATCAGCAAAGTCAACATTGATAAGACCTGGTTTAGTGATAAGTTCAGCAATACCTTGTACTGCACCTTTTAAAACGCCATTAGCTGCCGCAAAAGCATCAAGCAATTTAACTCCACGACCTAATACTTTTAATAATTTGTCATTTGGAATAGTGATCAGTGAATCGACATGTTTTGCTAATTCAGAAATACCCTGTTCAGCAAAAGCCATACGTTTTTTACCTTCAAAGCTAAAAGGTTTAGTAACAACAGCAACCGTTAAAATACCTAATTCTTTTGCTATCTCGGCAACGACTGGAGCTGCACCCGTTCCTGTGCCCCCGCCCATTCCAGCAGCGATAAAAACCATGTCAGCACCTTCAATTGCACTGCGGATGACCTCGCGATCTTCCTCTGCAGAATTTCTACCAACTTCTGGATTAGCGCCAGCACCAAGCCCTTTAGTAACATTAGTCCCAATCTGGATAGTTTGACCCACCTTAATTCTTTTTAATGCTTGCGCATCTGTATTTGCCGCAAAAAACTCA
This sequence comes from Gilliamella sp. Fer1-1, assembly GCF_001690825.1. NCBI lineage: Bacteria > Pseudomonadati > Pseudomonadota > Gammaproteobacteria > Orbales > Orbaceae > Gilliamella > Gilliamella sp. Fer1-1. The sequence goes on along the minus strand of NZ_LZGX01000028.1, from coordinate 17,483 downwards.
ACACCTTCAATATGCTCTGCAATCATATGCTCGACAGCATTACCACCGCCACCACCGACACCAATAACTTTAATGACTGCTGCTGGCTCAGCATCTGCAACCATAGGCTCAAACATAACTTATCTCCAAATTTACGATCTGCGGACATTGTACAGATAATCATCTACAATGTCCACGAAGTTCTTGAAATATACTAGCTAAAATTCTTTTTTAAACCATCCGGTCAATCGTTTAGCTATCCCTTTTAATGATGATTTATTGCTATCTTTAGCATCATCATTTAATAAATCTTGTTTTCCATAATGTAATAACCCTATAGTTGTTGAACAATAAGGTTTTTGAACATAATCGGTTAATCCTGATATGTTTAATGGCTGACCAATACGCACTTGGTTTTTAAATACTTTTTCGGCGCATTCTACCATTCCTTTTATTTGAGATGCGCCACCAGTTAAAACAATACCTGCTGCTAATTGATATTTAATATTTTGTTTCTTAAGTTCTTCTTGTAATACAAGTAACTCTTTTTGTACCAACGCAAGAAGTTCTGAATAGCGTGGTTCAATTACATCGGTAAGCGTCTGTCGTTGCAATGAACGAGACGGCCTTCCTCCTACACTAGGGACATCAATAACCTCATCTTTACCCACTAACGAACCTACAGCACACCCATAACGAATCTTAATGTTTTCTGCATCCATAGGTGGTGCGCCAAACGCATATGCAATATCGCTGGTAACAACATTGCCAGCATAAGGGATTACAACAGAATGACGTAATGCACCATCAGTATAGACTGTCACATCCATTGTACCGCCACCGATGTCTATTACGCAAACACCTAATTCTTTTTCATCATCAGTTAAAACTGCATAGCTGGAAGCTAATCCAGAAAAAATAAGCTGATCTACTTTTAATCCGCAACGTTCAACTGCTTTCACAATATTTCTAGCCATATCATTATGACAAGTAATTAAGTGAACTTTGGCTTTCATCCTTACTCCAGATAAACCAACGGGATTTTTAATACCTTCTTGTAAATCAATAGAATATTCTTGTGCAATGACGTGTAAAATACGGTGTTCATCTAAAATTCTGACTGATTTTGCTGTATGAACAACATTATCTACGTCCTCTGCTGTGACTTCTTCGTCGGCTATTGGCACCATTCCTATTTCATTTTGGCACCGGATATGTTTACCAGAAAGGCTTAAATATACTGAGGATATTTGGCAATCAGCCATTAGTTCAGCTTGATCAACCGCTCGTTGGATTGATTTCACTACAGACTCAAGATCGTTTACACCACCTTTATCAACACCTTTTGATGGGCAGTGCCCCACGCCAATGATATTGACAATACCATCAGGAAGAACTTCACCAACAAGAGCAAGCACTTTGGATGTGCCAACCTCTAATCCAACGACCAATTTTTTTTCTGTTGCTTTCATACTTCAGCCTTAATTTATTCCTTACAGCATTATTTTTTCTCTTTGTACTGAAATACCATTTTCGTAACGTAAATCAGCTACCGTTATTCTTTCATTTTCAGGCACTCTTGATTGAATTTCTGGAAATAATTTAATAAATTGTTGATATCGCTGTTCAATTTTTTCACTACCTAACAATAATTTTATTTCTTGATTTTCAAGGCAAAAACCAGATATACATTGTTTTATCATCAATTGCCATGCATTGCGTTCATCAGTTATAGCGAATTTAATATGTAATGCTAACTCATTATTAGCTAATTTTTTAGAAATATCTTCTAATTTCAAATAAATTTCTAAAGCTGCTTTTGCCTTACCCTCTGGACCGTATAGCCTTGGTAATTGTAATTCGGCAATACGGTCAAGAGGTACACTAAATACATTACCATTTTTATCAAGTAAAAATAGATCATTCCAATAAAGTACAGGTTTATATTCTTCTACATAAATAATTAGCCTATCAGGCCATTGTTTTCGCACACTGGTTTGTTTAACCCATGGAAATCGCATGATTTCTTGTTGAATATCATTAACATCTTGTCCTATATAGGTATTAGGCAACCCTAATCCTAAAATCGCATTTCGAAGATCGTCCTCAGTTGTATAGGTGTGTTCCCCACTTAACGTTAATTGTGATAATACCATTTGCTCGGGATCATCCATCCAATTCTTAAAGCTTTGAATCACCCAAATGCTAATAAAAATAATCATAATAAAGAACAAAAAACCTAAAAATTGTTCTGTATTACGAAAGATAAGCAACCGCCTTTTATTTTTTTCTTCTCTTCTATGCGCTGCTTGCCGAACTTGTTTCATAAAATAAGGCCAATTAGAGAATTGCCAAATTTAAGATTTTGGCTACAAGTTCGTTAAATGACCAACCATGTTGTTTTGCCGCCATAGGTACCAAGCTGTGATCTGTCATTCCTGGCGCAGTGTTTACCTCAAGTAGGAATGGTTTTTGATTAGCATCAAACATGATATCAACTCTTCCCCAGCCCCTGCAACCAACCGCTTTATAAGCATCTAATGCTAATTTTTGAATTTCTTGCTCTTTGTCATTAGGTAAACCGCTTGGACAAAAATACTGGGTAGTGTCAGATAAATATTTGGCATCATAATCATAAAACTTGGTAGTAGGTTTTATGTGAATTGACGGTAAAACCTCTTCACCTACAATAGATACTGTAAATTCTGGACCAGCTAAAAATGACTCAACCATTACCGCACTATCATATTTAAAAGCGGCATCAATGGCTGATTTTAATTCAGATTCTTCATTAACACGAGCCATACCGACACTAGAACCCTCATGAATTGGTTTAACAAACAGTGGTAATCCAAGTTGTTTAACAATAGAGTCCGTATCAATTGATTGTGATTTTTCTACCATGATGTAATCAGCAACAGGTAAATTGAGCGATTTCCAGATCAATTTAGTTTTTAACTTATCCATGGTTAATGCTGATGACAAAACATCACTGCCCGTATAAGGAATATTTTGATAAGTCAAAATTGCTTGAGCAATACCATCTTCACCACCACGTCCATGAAGGATAACAAAAGCCTTTGTGTAACCCTCCGCTTTTAAATTAGTGATAGGGTAATATTTAGTATCAATAAGATGTGCATCAACACCATTTGCCAATAATCCTGCACATACAGCTTTACCTGACTTAAGCGATACTTCACGCTCAGAAGAGGTACCACCATATAATACAGCAACTTTATCAACCATTTTTATAAAGCCTCTTTTGAAGATAATTGAGTTTTAGCTAATTGGCGAGCAATACGACCAACACTACCAGCGCCTTGTGTAATTAATAAATCACCACCTTGTAATACTTCTTGCATAATTTCAGGCAACAAATTTAAATCAGAGATATAAATGGGATCAACTTTACCTCGATTACGAATTGTTCGGCATAAAGAACGACTATCAGCCCCTGCAATGGGTTGCTCTCCAGCAGGATAGACATCTAACATCACAAGAGCATCAACTTGAGAAAGTACTTGCGCAAAATCATCAAATAAATCGCGAGTGCGCGTATATCGGTGTGGTTGAAATAACAACACAAGCCGTCGTTCAGGCCAACCATTTCTTGCCGCTTGGATTGTTGCATTAACCTCGCTTGGATGATGCCCATAATCATCAACCATCATAATATCCCCACCGTCGGCATGAGGAAAAACACCTAATAAATCAAAACGCCTACTGGTACCTGCAAATTTAGCTAATGCATTTATAATCGATTCATCATCAATGCCATCTTCAGTGGCAGCAATAATTGCAGCTACTGAGTTTAAGGCATTATGTTTACCTGGTGCATTTAACTCGATTTGTAAATTTGGCCGCTCTGGACGGCAAACAGTATAATAGCTTATACCTTTTTCTTGGCGATAATCTTTAATAACAACATCAGCTTCTTCACTAAATCCATAAGTAATGACTTTTCGTCCTACAATCGGTAATAATTCACGATTAATCGGATCGTCATAACACATAATAGCTAAACCATAAAATGGCAGGTTTCGTAAAAACGAAATAAATGTTTGTTTAAGATTCTCAATACTGCCTTGGTAAGTATCCATATGGTCAGGTTCGATATTAGTTACAATAGATACCATTGGTTGCAAATGAAGAAATGAAGCATCACTTTCATCTGCTTCTGCAATAAAATAACGACTACTACCTAGCTTAGCATGTACTCCTGCTGCCTTAACTAAACCGCCATTAACAAAGGTTGGATCAAGTTTAGCTTCAGCATAAATAGTGGTAACCATTGCCGTTGTCGTGGTTTTACCGTGCGTGCCAGCAATAGCGATGCCGTATCGAAAACGCATCAATTCAGCTAACATTTCAGCGCGTTGAATGACTGGTATACGAGCCTCACGGGCAGCAACCACTTCAATGTTATCTTGCGAAATAGCCGAAGATATAACGACAACACTGGCGTTAATAACATTTTCAGCGGCATGACCAATAACGATCTTTGCTCCTAATATTTCTAGGTGTTGAGTCACAGCATTTTCAGCAATATCTGAACCGCTAATGTTGTACCCTTCATTAGCTAGAACTTCGGCAATTCCACCCATGCCCGCGCCACCAATACCCACAAAGTGAATATGTTTTACTCGTTTCATTTCAGGAATAATTGCTCTTAACTCTGCTAATTCCCTTGTATTCACTATTGAACTCCTAATTATTTTTTCATTGCATAGTGCACAGCGTCATATCATCATTGAACATTTTTATATCTGTTATTTTTAGTTCAAACAATTTATTGACTCAAACATACACCTAACCTGAAACTTTTTTAACAGAATTATTACATAAATTCATATTATAAGTTTACTATTTTATCACTGAATTAAGGGTTTGCGCCACTTTTTCAGTGGAATTTACAATAGATAAACTTTTAGCTTTAATCGCCATTTCAATTAGTTTGTCGCGATTCAGATTTAGTAATAGTTTTGATAAGGATTCAACGCTAAAATCTGGTTGTTCTATGATGTTAGCTGCGCCTATATCTGCTAATGATTTTGCATTCCAAAATTGTTGGCGATCTTTATGCATAAACGGAACAAAAATAGCACCGATACCAACAATTTCAATTTCACTAACGGTTAATGCACCACTTCGACAAATTACAAGATCTGCCCAATTATATGCCTCAGCAACATCAGAGATAAATTCAGTCACTTTGTTATTTTTCATATTACAATCTTGATAAGATTCAGTGACTGAATTTAACATTCCTTTACCAGTTTGGTGCCATATTACATATTTATCTGATAATTTTGTTATCGCTTGAGGCACTATATCATTAATAACTTTTGCGCCTTGGCTTCCCCCCATGACCAATATTCTAATTGGCCCATGGCGATCTTTGAATCTTTTTTCAGGTCTTGCAATAGTTAAAAGCTCACTACGCACAGGATTGCCAACAACTTCAGCCTTAGGGAAAGCTGTTGGGAATGCTTGCAAAACTTTAGTTGCAATTTTAGCCAGCCACTTGTTGGTTAAACCCGCTATACCATTTTGTTCATGTAAAACAATAGGGATACCAAGTGTTTTTGCTGCGATCCCTCCAGGACCTGAAACATATCCTCCCATTCCAAGGACTACATCGGGGCGATAGTTTTTTAAAATTTTCCGCGCCTGTAAAACGGCTCTTAAAATTTTATAAGGTGCTTTTAACAATGCGATAACACCTTTTCCGCGTAGCCCTGATATTTCGATAAAATCAATATCAATGCCATTTTCAGGAACTAGGTGTGCTTCCATTCTATCGGCGGTGCCTAACCATCTTACTTGCCAGCCTTGCTTCATTAAATAATGCGCAACAGCAATACCGGGAAAAACATGCCCACCAGTTCCCCCTGCCATAACTAATAATTTTTTCATTATTTTATTAACCTTATTCTTGCTTGCGCTTGTTGTTGTCTAAATTCAAAATCTATCCTAAGTAATATTGCAACTGCAATACTCATCACAATAAGGCTTGAACCACCATAACTAATAAATGGTAATGTTAATCCTTTAGTTGGTAACATACCCGATGTAACACCAACATTAACAAATGTTTGGAATCCAAACCAGATACCTATTTCACAGGCTAAATAGCCTGAAAATAGTGATCCATCATTAAGCGCACGATAACCAATTGCAAGTGCCTTAAATGTCAAAAAGAAAAGCAATGACAACAAAGCGACTACGCCTATATATCCATACTCTTCTGAAATGATTGAAAAAATAAAATCAGTATGGCATTCAGGTAAATAGCCTAATTTTAAGATAGAATTTCCCATGCCTTGCCCAGTAATGCCGCCATTACCTATTGCCATTAATGAAGCAACTAATTGATAGCCTGAACCCGTTGCATCTTGCCAAGGGTCAAGAAAAGTTAATAACCGTGTTAAACGGTAAGACTCATATAAAATCAAACAAATCACTGTACCAACACCCGTTAGTAAAATCGCAATAAATTGCCACAATTGGGCTCCAGCAATAAATAAGATACCAATAGTCACCATAAATAAAACAATAACAGTGCCTAGATCGGGTTGTTTAAGTAACAATACCGAGAGTATTGCCATAACAACCATAGGTTTAAAAAAGCCCCAAAAGCCACTTTGTACCTCGTCGGATTTGCGCGATAAATAACCCGCTAAAAATAAAAATAGTGCTAATTTTGAAAGCTCGGCTGGTTGAAAATTGAATACACCTAAAGGTATCCAGCGAGATGCACCATTAATCGAAGAACCAATGCCTAGCACAACAATCAACATAATAATAGCAATAATTAGTAATATTGACCCAAACTGTTGCCAACGTTGCATTGGAATATATAATGTAATAAACATTAAAAATAACGATAACCCTAACTGAATAAGCTCTCGTTGTGTATAAAAGAACGGATTACTTTCATTAAATGACATTGAAGACGATGTCACCATGATCAAACCAAATATCATTAAACCAAGCACAGTCCAAAGTAATTGATTATCAAATGGGACATGTGGATTCACTTGTTTTTTTAGCCCAAAAAATGTCATTTTTCATTTCCTTGAGCATATTGTGTAGCAAGTTGTGCAAATCGCTTTCCGCGTTCAATATAATTTTTAAACTGATCTAAACTTGCACAAGCAGGGGAAAGTAAAACCACATCGTTGGGCTCCACTTTTTGAGCAATAATTTTTACAGATTCCGCCATGGTTTCGGTGATTGTTGTTATATTGGCAGCTAGTTTACCTAGTAAATAGCGATCTCGCCCAAAGCAGAAAACCTCCAGGTTTCTATTTTGTAAATAAGGAATAAGTGGCGAAAAATCAGCTGATTTTCCATCTCCACCTAGTAATAAAAATAATTTTCCTTTGCAAACAATACTGTTTAAAGCAGCTGCAGTGCTACCTACATTAGTTGCTTTAGAGTCATTAATCCATTTCACTCCATTTTTTTCCAACACTAACTCAAAACGGTGAGGCAATCCATGGAATGATGCGATTGTTGCTATGCTTGATTTTCGTGGAATCTTTAATTTATCGGCTATTGCTAAAGCTGCAAGCGCATTAAGATAATTATGGCACCCAGTTAATTTCATGGTTTTTGTTGCTAATACGTCCTGCTCTTGTGCTATAAGATGCTCACAGTGTTGATCTAAATGATAATCGCCTTTAGTCACACCAAATGAAACACAATTACTTTGTTTATTTGTTGGAGTAGTTAGCTCATCATCATAATTAATCACGCAATATTTAGCGTTATGGTAAATACGTTGCTTCGCCTCGACATATTGCATTAGACCAAAAGGATAGCGATCCATATGGTCTTGTGAAATATTTAAAATTGTTGCAACGGTAGCTTGTAAACTATAAGTTGTTTCTAGCTGAAAACTTGATAGTTCAAGAACATATACATCGTAATCTTGGTTCAATAACGATAATGCTGGTTGTCCAATATTTCCCCCAACAGCAACTTTAGTGCCTGTTGATGCAATGATTTCACCAACTAATGTTGTTACAGTCGTTTTACCATTTGCACCAGTGATTGCCACGATCTGCTTATTATTTTGTTGATTTATTTCGCGACAAAATAGCTCTATATCCCCAATAATTTCAATCCCTTGTTTGGCTGCTAATTGTAGTTCAGGCGTAGCTAAAGCAATGCCTGGGCTTGCAATGATTAAATCAGCATCTAGCAACCAATCAATATTTAATTCACCTAAATGATAAACAACGCGTTTGTCTAATTGCTCTAATCCTGATGGGGATAAACGAGTATCGATAACTTTAGGTATAACATTTTGAGCAAGAAAATAGTTAACACATGAAAGACCTGTGATACCTAAACCAACAATAACGACTTTTTTGCCTTGATAGCTAACCATAATTCAATCCTAGTATTGTTTATTAACGTAACTTCAATGTTAATAAACCTATTACAACTAACATTAATGAAATTATCCAAAAACGCACAATAACACGCGGTTCTGGCCAACCTTTTAATTCATAGTGATGATGAATGGGTGCCATACGGAAAACTCTTTTACCACGTAATTTAAACGATCCAACTTGTAAAATAACGGAGAGCGTTTCGATAACAAAGATCCCGCCCATAATGAGTAATAAAAATTCTTGTCGTAATAACACAGCAATAATACCAAACACCCCTCCTAAAGCTAACGAGCCAACGTCGCCCATAAAAACCATTGCAGGATATGTGTTAAACCATAAAAAACCAAGTCCCGCGCCAATAATTGCCATGCAGACAATCATCAATTCACCACTAAATTTAATATAAGGGATATTTAAATAGGCGGCAAAATTGACATTGCCAGTAGCCCAAGCGACAAGAGTAAAACCAGCTGCAACAAAAACAGTTGGCATAATGGCTAGTCCATCAAGTCCATCCGTTAAATTAACGGCATTACCTGCACCGACAATAACAACATAAGTTAACAAGATAAACCATAAACCCAATTGAGGCATCACATCTTTAAAAAATGGCACAACAAGTACTGTTGCTGCGCTATCTTTTCCATAAACATAAAGACCAAAAGCGACAATTAACGCAATGACTGATTGCCAAAAGTATTTCCATCTGGCAATAAGACCAGCACTATTTTTACGAATGACTTTTAAATAATCATCAGTAAAACCAATAATGCCATAACCCATTAACACAAATAAGGTAATCCATATATAAGGATTACGAAGATCTGCCCATAACAACACCGATAATAAAATGGATGCTAAAATAAGCGTCCCCCCCATAGTTGGCGTTCCTTTTTTACTTAAATGGGATTCAGGTCCATCATTACGAATTACCTGTCCTATCTGTAGTTTTTGTAACCAATCAATAACTTTTTGTCCCATAAATAATGAAATAACTAACGAGGTTAATAGACCTAAAATGGCTCTTACTGTTAAATAAGAGATAACATTAAAAAAGGTAAAATGTTTAACTAAATATTCTGATATCCACACAAACATAATTTTAATCCTGATTCATTTTCAGCTGTTCAATTTGAATTTTTTCAATAAGTTCTTCCATTTTGGCACTACGCGACCCCTTAACCAGCATAGTTAAAGTTGGATATTGACGTAATAACATTAATAGATAATTTACTGCATCTTGTTTATTATTAAAATGGTGACCTACCCCGCTATATTGGCTAATAAATTGACTTAATTTGCCAACACTTACGACACAATCCAGTTTTTCATCATGAGCAAGTTCACCTATTTGTTGATGATATTTTTCTGCTTCGCATCCTAATTCCCCCATATCACCAACCACTAAAATTCGATACCCAGGCTGCTTTGCCAAAACTTTAACTGCCGCAGACATTGAACCAACATTGGCATTATAAGTATCATCCCAAATTAATTGGGTTTGATTTAGCTTGATTGGAAATAACCGACCTTTTACTGGTTTTAAAGTGGCTAAACCTTGCTGAATCTGGTTGAACGTTGCACCAACAGAGATCGCCAAAGCGGAGGCTGCAATCGCATTTGAAATATTATGTTGCCCAATTAGTGGTAACTTAATTTCACATTCGCCTTTAGGAGTATGTAACATAAAAGTAGTGTTTTGAGCATATGTAATATTGCTGGCATAAAAATCAGCTGATGGATTAGCTAATGAGAAAGTCCAAATTGTTTTATTTATCAGTTGAGTAAACCATTTATCTGAACAACTATCTAAATTAATAATAGCGATGCCATCTTTGGGCAAACCTTGAAATATTTCACCCTTAGCTTTTGCTACACCTTCAAGCGAGCCAAATCCCTCAATATGAGCTTCGGCAATATTATTAATTAAAGCACTTTGTGGCTTAACAATATTTGTAGTATAAGCAATTTCGCCAATATGGTTAGCACCTAATTCTATTACAGCAAAATTGTCTTGGGGAGTTAAACGAAATAAGGTAAGTGGAACACCAATATCATTATTAAAATTCCCTTGAGTATAAAGTGTTTGGCCACAAAAGCCTAAAATTGCAGCTGTCATCTCTTTAACAGAAGTTTTGCCAGAAGAGCCTGTTAATGCGACAATTTTTGCTTGACTTTGCTGGCGAATAAATGAAGCAATTTTACCTAATGCATGGCGTGTATCATCAACGACAATTTGCGGTATTAGACAATCGAGTTTACGATTGACAACCACAGCAATAGCACCATTTTGAATGGCTTGTTGGGCAAATTCATGCCCATCAAAACTATCACCTACTAAGGCGATAAACAATGATTTTTCAGTTAGTTTTCGTGAATCAGTGCAAATAGTATCAATCATAATACTTTCGTTTTGGATATGATAAAATTTACCATCCACAATTTTTTTTAATTGTTCGATTTTTAATGGGATCATGATTGACTTTCAACTCCTAAAAGTCTTTTGACTGTTTCTTGATCTGAGTAATGATATTTAGTTTTATCCACAATTTGATAATCTTCATGCCCTTTTCCAGCAATCAATATCACATCATTAATATTTGCTTGAGCAAGCGTTTGGGTTATCGCTTGTACTCTGTCAGTAACAACTTGTACATTTTTTTTACTTACTAAGCCTTGCTCAATGTCATGAATAATTTTCATCTCGTTTTCTGTTCGTGGATTGTCATTTGTCAGAACAATCTTATCGGCAAATTGTTCTGCTATTTTAGCCATTAAAGGCCTTTTACCCGTATCCCTATCTCCACCACAGCCAAAAATCACCCATAAAGAATCTTTACAATGTATTCGGCTTGCTTGTAAGGCTTTTTGTAATGCGTCTGGAGTATGCGCATAGTCAACAATAACCGTTGGACTATTTTTTACGTGTAACACCTCCATTCGCCCACAAATGGGGTTCAAAAAAGCAGCCATATTAACTACAGCAAAAAATGGAAAATTCAATGTTAAAAGTGTAGCTATCGCTAATAACAAATTAGAAACGTTAAACTCACCTAGTAGCCGACTATTAATAATGGCGTTTCCCCAACTTGACTCCATATAAATTTTGGCGCCTTTGTCGTGATAATCAATCATAGAAACACCAACATAAGGTATATTTAAGGCCTTTAATTGTCGTAATGATTTAGGTTGGCATGAGACAGCCGTCACTTGCGTGAGCTTTTCAATCCATCTTTTTCCATATTTATCATCATAATTAATAATTGATTTGCCAGCGGTTAAAACTTGTTTTTCTTTTTCATCAGGACTAAATAGCGACCATTTTGCTTTGGCGTACTTCCCCATGGTTTTATGGTAATCGAGATGATCGCGACTTAGGTTGGTAAATACGGTGGCAGCACAATTTAGTCCTTTAACACGATCCATTGCAAGCCCATGAGAAGAAATCTCCATGGCTACAATTTTCACCTGTTTTTTTACAAAATTAGCTAATAATGTTTGTATATCTATTGCAGATGCCGTCGTATTGATAGATGGTTCAAGTTGATTATAAATGCCATTACCAATAGTCCCCATTATTGCTGTTTTCTCATTCAATAATGTTGTACATTGAGCAATAAGCTGGCTAACGGTTGTTTTTCCATTCGTTCCTGTCACACCAATAACGGATAATTTTTTTGAAGGGGTATGATAAAAATCATTAGCAATTAATGATAAACGTTGTGAAAGTTGAAAAACACTTATTTGTGGAATGACAGATTTATTGTTTTGCTTAAGATAATCAATTTTTAAGTCATTTGATTTTCTTTTTGTTTCGATCAAGACAACAGCAGCACCAGCAGCAATAGCTTGTGGAATAAATGTTCGACCGTCAACGGCATGCCCTTTGATAGCAACAAATACATCATTTTTTTTCACTTTGCGGCTATTAATACACAAATGATTAAGTGAAAAATTGTCTAATTTTAGATTTCGACTTCCACCTCCACCTAATAACTCAAATAATGTATAAAAAGAACTTGTAGTCATTATTTTCCACCTATCAATAAATAATCATTTGGCCATCAATTTGGCGATCTGGTTTTACATTCATTGTTCTAAGAACACCTCCCATAATGCGACTAAAAACAGGGGCAGAGACTGAGCCACCATAATACTGACCAGCTTTAGGATTATCAATAACAACCACAAGAGAATATTTTGGCCCTGTTGCTGGGGCAATACCTGCTGTATAAGCCAGATATTGATTAACATACCGGCCACCAGATAATTTTTTTGCAGTTCCTGTTTTAACCGCAACACTGTAACCAGGGACGGATGCCTTCGTACCGCCACCAGTAACCGCTACAGCTTCCATTAATTGAACAACTGTTTTTGCATCTTTTTCAGAAACAACACGTTTGCCTTTAACAGGTTCGGTGGCCTTTAAAATTGTTACTGGTCGATAAATACCATAACTACCGATAGTCGCATAAGCCCTAGCTAACTGTAATGGTGTAACTCTTAGCCCATACCCAAACGCAAATGTAGCTCGTTCAATATCAGCCCATTTTCTTGTTCTATCCGCTGCAATTGAACCACTGACTTCGCCACCTAAACCTAATTCTGTTGGCTGGCCTAACCCAAAACGACTATAGAATTCTACAAGATCACCTTGCTGCATTTGTAAGGCAAGTTTACTTACGCCAACATTACTGGATTTTTCTAATATACCAGCCAAATTTAGTGATTTTTGATATGACACATCTTTAATTTCATAGCGATTGACATAAAATGGTCTTGTGTCAATAATCGTATTTAAATTGGCAATTTTCTTTTCTAAAGCAGCCATTACTACTAAAGGTTTAACAGTCGAGCCTGGTTCAAACGCATCTGTAACAGCTCTATTTCTCAATAAATTATAATCAAGCGATGAACGATTATTCGGGTTATAAGATGGGCTGGTTGCCATTGCTAAAATCTCGCCAGTGTGCACATCAACTAATACTGCTGTTCCACTGTCTGCTTTGTTAAATTCAACAGCTTGGCTAAGCTCGGTATAGACCAACGATTGTAAACGCTCGTCTATGCTGAGTGTTAAGTCTGCAGCTGTTTCACTTTCTGTTCGTTCTAATTCTTCAATAACACGACCGACTCGATCTCGCCTTACAATTCTTTGCCCTGATTCACCAATTAACCACTTATTAAAGCTTTTTTCAATGCCTTCAGAACCCTTTTCAGCGCCATTTTCATCAATGTCTGTTAAACCAATTAGTTGAGCTATATTTTCTGCCGCAGGATAATAACGTTTGGATGTTTTGGCAAATGATATCCCTGGTAATTTTAGCTTTTTTAAATAATCAGATATAGTTGGTGTTACTTGTCTAGATAAATAAACAAATCGCATTGATGCATTACCTAGTTTTTGCTCTAGTGTCGACATTGGAATATTCAACGTTTTAGCTAAACCTTGCCACCTGATATCATCTGCTTTAACTCCGCCTTTTTGTACAACGATTTTAGGATCTGCCCATACATCAAACATTGGCACACTTACAGCTAATGCTCGGCCATGACGGTCAGTTATCATTGCTCTTGGCGCATCCATTTCTTGATGACGTATCGAGCGTTTATTACCTTCAGCAATGAGTTTGTCTGGCTCAATAATTTGTAATAATGCCATTCGAACAATAAGACTAATAATCGCAAAAATAATAAGAGTATATACAATATAAAAACGGCTTGGAGTAAAAAATTGCTTTTTACTATTCAACTTATTTGTTTTTGTTGCCTTTTTAGTTTTATCTTTTTTATGTTTAGTAACAGGCTTCATTATTTACTCTTTATCACAATAACTGTTTCATTTTGTGGTGTTACATAAGACATACCTAATTGAATCTTAGCTTTCTCTTCAATACGCTTGGGCTCTGCAAGTACATTTTCTTCAATAATTAGGTTCCGCCATTCACTTTCTAATACATCTTGTTCTAATAAAAGTTGCTCACGCTCAAATAGCTGTTTACGAACCTGTTGCGTTGTTATTAATACAGCACCAGCAGAGATAATAATCATTACAAGTAATAATAATGAAATTTTTTGATGGCCAAACAAATCGCCAATAATTAAGCCAAATAAGCTTTTACTTGGCTTTTTTTGAATATCTTTATCAATATAGATGTTATCTCGAAAAGCATCATTGAGTTGGTGGCTATTCATGTTTCCTTTCTGCTACCCTTAATATTGCGCTTCGAGAGCGCGGGTTATTATTAATTTCTATTGTATTCGGTTTAATTTTACCGAGTGATTTTAATCTAGCACCGCCATATTGTTTAATTTGTTGTTCTGTTAATGGTAACCGAGCGGGTAAATCTGGGCCTTTACTCTGTTTGCTAATAAATTGCTTTACAATTCTATCTTCTAAAGAATGAAAGCTAATAACCGCAAGCCTGCCATGGTTGGCAAGAACCGACAAACTGCTATTTAATGCTTGCTCAACTTCTTCTAGCTCACTATTAATATAAATACGTATAGCTTGAAAACTGCGTGTAGCAGGATGCTTATTTTTATCTTTTTTGGGTGTCGCTTTTTCAATTAACTTAGCCAATTCCAGAGTACGAGTAATGGGTGAAATCTTATTTTGCTCGACGATCGCATGTGCAATACGTTTGGCAAATTTTTCTTCACCAAATGTTTTTAACACCCATGCAATATCGTTTTCATCACTGTTTAGTAACCATTCACTTGCAGTTAAACCTTTTTGGTTATTCATTCGCATATCTAAAGGTCCATCACGCATAAAAGAGAATCCTCTTTCAGGATCATCAAGTTGTGGTGATGAAACACCAAGGTCTAACAAAATACCGTCAATTTTACCTAATAATGCTAACTGATTAATATACTCATATATATTTGAAAATTCACCACGAATAAAAGTAAATCTAGGATCAATTATTTCTAAAGCAGTTTCTTCAGCACGTTCATCACGATCGATAGCAATCAATCGTCCTTGTGCACCAAGTTGTTCAAGTATTAAGCGAGAGTGCCCACCTCGCCCAAATGTACCATCAACATAAATGCCATCTTTTTTTATATTTAATGCTTGTACAGCTTCGTTTAATAAAACCGTTGTATGTTGATAATCCATCAATCTTTTGCTCTTATTAAATAGTTAAAATTTTCAAATTATCTGACAAGTTTTCAATATCTGTTGATAATGCAGTAATATCATCACGAATTTGTTGATACCAAATTGTCTCATCCCAGATCTCGAATTTATTCGATTGACCAACAAGCATTGTATTTCTTTCCAATTTTGCATAAGCCCGTAGTGTAGATGGCAATAAAATTCGCCCCGAATTATCCATCATGCATTCAGTTGCATAACCCAATAACAATCGTTTAATTCTACGTTCAGCTTCAACTATTGTTGATAATGTAGCAAGTTGCTGTTCGATCGTTTGCCATTCAGACATTGAATAAAGCGTCAAACAAGGGTGGTATAAGCCAATGGTGCAAACCATGCTTTTAGATAAAGATTCACGGTAGCGAGTAGGAATAGCTAACCGCCCTTTATTATCCAAATTGATTGAAATTGCACCACTAAACATAAAGGCACCATTATTTATAAATTTCTTGTTAATTTTTATTTAATATAAATCATCAAGTTAATTAAATAATCTATTTTTACCACTAACCCCCACTTTTTACCACAAATTCTCACAAAATAATAGGCCGTTGGTTAATTATTTATAAATGATTGGTTTTCTTCCTCAAAATGAACAAATCCAACGATAAACCACGTTTTTTGCTTTTCCTTTCGTTTCTGGATTGGCAAATGAGGGAATTTTTTCATTTATATAATGATTATCACTCCCTCCTATTTTATTGGCGAAAAATTAGAGTGATTTTCGTAAAAAATATTCAGGAATCTATACCGTTTCAGTATAAAATCATTTTAAATTTAAGGGATTAATAAATTATTATTCATAAAGCATCAAATGGCTTAAATCCCTTATTCAGCCAAAGCGTTAAACGGTTATCACTGACTGATTTAACTAATATAAACAATTAATATTAAACACTATTTATTTAACAATTTAAAAAAAGATTAAATTTTACACTAAAGCGGTGTATACTTTTTAGCTAAACCGTCTGTTTTTTGCGCTCAGTAAAATTAAATAATAACTAAAATAAAAATAAACGGAATAAATTATTAGGAATAATAGGAGAGCAAAACATGTCGAATGAACTTAATCGCCTTTTGGGGCAACTTGGTGGCGAGTTTAGCCATTTAATGGTCGGTTTAGGGGGTGTTAGTCACAACCGCTATACCTTAACCGTTGATGGGCTGACAGTACCAATTTCAGTTTTGCATGTTGATGGTGATGAGCAGTTAAATCAACCTTGGCATTATGTGGTTACCTTTACCAGCCCTGACAAAACCTTATCGCCCGATGCGTTCCTTAATCAAAAATCGACTTTCTTCTTTAATCCTGTTATTAACAAGCCATTAACTTCCGCTATTCGTTCACTAAGCGACTTGCCCGCCGTCACCAATAAACGTACCTTGCATGGGGTCATCACCGAATTTAGCCAGCTATCAGTCAATAAAGATGAAGCTCATTACCAAGTCGTGTTATCTTCATGCTTAGCACGGCTGTCCGTGGGGAAAAATAGTGCCCTATTTCAAAATCAAAGCGTGGTCAGCGTGGTTGAAGAAGTGCTACGCAGTCACGGTTTTACCGGCATTGATTACCGGTTAGTGCTCAAAGACAGTTACCCTGAACGGGAGTTTATCACTCAGTGGCAAGAAAGTGACCTGGAATTTATTCAACGCTTATTGGCTGATGTCGGTATCTGGTTCCGCTTTGAAACCCATGCCGAGCATGACTGTGATGTGATGGTGTTAAGTGATTATGAACAAGGCTATGCGCAAGTGGCCAATATCGACTATAAACCGCCGAGTGGCATGGCCGATACGGGTGTGGAAAGTGTTTGGGATATCACCTTACATAGCGAAGTGGTACCGGCCTCAGTGACCGTTCAAGACTATAACTACCGTAATGCCAAAGCCGATTTACTCACCGATATCAACACCCAACCCAAAACCACCACCAC
>NZ_LZGX01000027.1:0-35225 GCF_001690825.1 Gilliamella sp. Fer1-1 | reverse complement strand
TTCTTAACAAACCCTATTAATAACATTCAAGCTACGCCTTAGTCTAAATTAAAAAAGTATTTTAATTGTCGAATTATTTAGTTAATATTATTACGTTATTAAAGTATATGATTTTTTTATTTTAAAACTATCATCCTCAAACATAACGTTGCTTGAAGTAAAGCAACTAACTTCGTAAAATAAGCAAAATTTTATTTCTGGTCTATTATGCAACTTCATCTAGTCGTTAATACCTTTGGTTCCGATCTTCAGCGCCGATATGGGGAAAAAATCTATAAACTCACCTTGCATGGTGGGTTTAGTTGTCCAAATCGTGATGGCACTATTGGCATGGGGGGATGCACTTTTTGTAATGTGGCTTCAATTATTGATGAATCTATTCAAGTGAAATCAATTGCTGATCAATTGGTATCACAAGCTCATCAAATGAAAAAATCCAAGCGCTATCTTGCT
Organism: Gilliamella sp. Fer1-1; assembly: GCF_001690825.1. Lineage (NCBI taxonomy): Bacteria > Pseudomonadati > Pseudomonadota > Gammaproteobacteria > Orbales > Orbaceae > Gilliamella > Gilliamella sp. Fer1-1. The sequence continues at coordinate 34,772 of NZ_LZGX01000027.1, read as the reverse complement.
TATTTTCAAGCTTATACTAGCACTTATGCCGAAGTTGCCATACTAAAAAATATGTACGAGCAAGCGCTAAATAGTACTGATATTGTTGGGCTTTGTGTTGGTACTCGCCCAGATTGTGTACCCAGTGAAGCGCTTGATTTGCTTGCTAGTTATCAAGCTCAAGGTTTTGAAGTTTGGTTAGAGTTGGGCTTACAAACTGCTCACGATAAAACCTTACATGATATAAATCGTGGGCATACTTTTCACGATTATCATCAAACCGTACAAAAAGCGCGTAAACTTGGCATTAAAGTGTGCACTCACTTAATTATTGGGTTACCTAAAGAAACCAAACAAGATAACTTAATAACTTTAGAACAAGTGTTAAATAGTGGTGTTGACGGCTTAAAGTTACACCCTTTGCATATTGTGGATGGTAGCATTATGGCAAAATCGTGGCGGGCAGGTCGCCTTGAGGTTTTGTCTTTAGCACAATATGTCGATATTGCAGGTGATATTATTCGTCAAACACCAGCAAATATTTTATATCATCGTATTTCAGCTAATGCGAGAAAACCCACCCTGCTTGCGCCAGATTGGTGTGAAAATCATTGGCAATCGATGAACGCTGTCGATCAGAATTTACGCCAGTTTGGTGCTCAAGGTAGCGCCATTGGGGATTGCTACAGTTTTAAGCTTTAGCCGTTCTAGAAGTGGCTAACAACTATAATCTATAATAATATTAACATCATTAATAACGGCGAGTTAAAGTAGAAATGGATTTTATGGATATGGAAATATTATTGACGATATTTCTTGATCCTTGCCAAAATATTGGTTGTGTTTACCTCGATAAATAACTTACAAAACATGCAATGCTGGACAAAACTTTACATTACGTTATACTTGTTAACGAAATTAACCAGACAATCGCTGCTTTGTTGTAGTCCTTTATTAAAGGAGACGAACAAAGGGGAGGAAAGTCCGGGCTCCATAGGGCAGAGTGCCAGGTAACGCCTGGGGGGCTTTTGCGAGAGCAAAAGTTTACGACAAGTGCAACAGAGAGCAAACCGCCGATGGCTTATTAATAAGATCAGGTAAGGGTGAAAGGGTGTGGTAAGAGCACACCGCGCAATTGGTAACAGTTGTGGCATGGTAAACTCCACTCGGAGCAAGGTCAAATAGGGATTCTTTGGCGCGGCCCGCGTTGAATCCGGGTAGACTGCTTGAGCTAATACGTGAGTATTAGCCTAGAGGAATGATTGTCCACGACAGAACCCGGCTTATCGGTTAATTTCAATTTTTCTTAATTTTGCTCATTAATACTATTTTTTGGTCGAATTTTTTAATTTATTCTTCTGGGCTAACCAACGTTTTAATACTAGCCAAATCGAAAAAAGCAAGCCGATTACTAATAAGAACACTGGGATCAGCATTAATAGCGACATAATTTGCTTTTCATAAGTTTTGAAAATAGGCGATAACCCAAATAGATAGCCTAATGTCACAATTAAGGCAATCCATAATGTTGCACTAATCCAATTATAAATATGGAATTTTCGACTGTGTAGCCCTGACAACCCTGCCATCATCGGTAACAATGTACGTACGAAAGCAATAAACCGTCCAATAAATAGAGCTTGTAATCCGTACTTATGGAATAATACTTCAGATTTATGATGGTATTTTTCAGGAATATGTGCCATCCAATTTTGCACTAGCTTAGTATTGCCAAGCCACAGTCCTTGCGCATAACCTAACCACGTTCCAAATGCTGCGCCAGAAATTAAAATAAGGTTGATTAAACCAAAATGGAATACATTTTGACTAATTAACACACCAGTTAGAAATAATAAGCTATCACCGGGTAAAAAAGCTGCGGGTAATACGCCATTTTCTAAAAGAATAATAATAAATAACATACCATATAGCGTCCATAGCACATTAGGATTTGAAAGTGTTGCTATATCCATGTTAACAAATGCTTGGTAAAGTGTAATTATGGTTTCCATTTATTTTAATATCCCATCCTCATATTATTTTTATTGGCTAATGGTACCACCAACGGTTAAATTATTCACTTTTAATGTAGGTTGTCCGACTCCAACAGGAATGCTCTGTCCTGCTTTACCACAAACGCCAACACCAGAATCTAATTCAAGGTCATTACCAACCATTGACACCTGTTGCATCGTTTCAATGCCAGAACCAATTAGTGTTGCGCCTTTTACTGGTGTTGTTATTTTGCCTTTTTCAATCAAATAGGCTTCTGAGGTTGAAAAGACAAACTTACCAGAGGTAATATCTACCTGTCCTCCCGCAAAATTAGGGGCATATAGCCCATAATCAACACTGCTAATAATATCGTCAAAGGAAGAATTGCCAGCTAACATATAGGTATTTGTCATTCTTGGCATCGGTAAACACGCATACCCTTCACGACGTCCATTACCAGTTGAATATGTATTCATCAATTTTGCGTTGAGTTTATCGAACATATAGCCCTTTAAAATGCCATTTTCAATAAGCACTGTTTTTTGGCTAGGCGTTCCTTCATCATCAATAGAGAGTGACCCGCGTCGATTTTCGATAGTGCCATCATCAACAATAGTACACAATTCTGAGGTAACTTGTTCACCTATTTTTCCTGAAAAAACCGAGGTGTTTTTGCGGTTAAAGTCACCTTCCAAGCCATGCCCTACCGCCTCATGTAACAATACACCAGGCCAACCAGCACCTAAAACAACGGGCATTGTTCCTGCTGGCGCTGCTTTAGCTGAAAGAGCAACAAGTGCTAGGCGTACCGCTTCTCGAGTATAGCTATCAACATAACTTTCTGTCGTTTTAGGGTTAATGGTTAAAAAATATTCATAACCAAATCGTCCACCACCACCGCTACTTCCTCGTTCGCGTTTACCTGATTGTTCAACTAGCACAGAAACAGATAATCGAGCCAAAGGCCGAATGTCAGCACGTAATGTGCCATCAGTCGTTGCGATTAAAATATCTTCGTAGCTCCCTGTTAAACTGCATGATACTTCGATAACTCTTGGGTCAATTGAACGCGCCAATTTGTCAACTTTTTGCAACAATGCAATTTTCTGCTCTTGAGAAAACGAATTGATCGGGTTGATTGAAGGGTATATTGGCACTGTTTGCGTAGACTTAAACGGGGTCACTGCTACAGGTGTTTGTAATTTAGTTATTGAATTTGCTGCTAATACACTTTGTTCTAAACGTGCTAATGAAAGTTGATCTGTATATGCAAACCCCGTTTTTTCACCGGCAATAGCCCTAACGCCAACACCTTGATCGCGGTGAAATGAGGCATTTTTTATAATACCATCTTCAAGTAACCAACTTTCATAGTAACCCGATAAGAAATACAAATCACCAAAATCAATTTGCCTTGTGCTAAGCATATCAAGCAGATGTAAAAGATCTTGTTGGTTTAGATTATTTGGATTGAGTAATTGTTCACTCACTTGATTTAGTATCATAAATTCCTTAATTTTTAAATGTGGATGCGAGCTTGTTTATAATTGATTATAGATATCCAATTATAATGGCTTTTTAGCTTTCATCACTCTTCTTCTTAATGTATCGTTTTCTGAAACTCTTTTCTACAAAATAGTTTTGATTACATTAATACAACATCGTATTGTTCTTGAATATAAAGCGGTTCAACTTTCACTTCGACGCGTTTACCCACAAAGATTTCAACTTCAGCTAAAGCGTGCGATTCATCATTAGTTAACGCGTTAGCTACGGCAGCTGAAGCATAAACTAAAAAATACTCCGAGTGATGCGCTTTATACACACGAACGATTTCACGCAAAATTTCGTTACAAATAGTTTCTACTGATTTGACCATGCCTCGTCCTTTGCAAGCAGGGCACTGTTCGCACAAAATATGCCCGATACTTTCGCGTGTTCGCTTGCGTGTCATTTCGACTAAACCTAAACTCGAAAATAAATTAACGGTAGTTCTTGCTCGATCTTTAGATAAAGAATCATGGAGTGATTGTAACACCCGTTCACGATGCAGGTCTTCTTGCATATCAATAAAATCAATAATAATAATGCCACCTAAATTACGTAAACGCAATTGGCGAGCAATCGCAATTGTTGCCTCAATATTGGTATTAAAAATCGTTTCTTCTAAATTTCGATGACCTACAAATGCGCCAGTATTGATATCAATGGTTGTCATAGCTTCAGTTTGATCAATAATCAAATACCCGCCAGATTTCAATTTGACTTTACGATCTAATGCTCTTTGGATCTCGTTTTCGGTATCATAAAGATCGAAAATGGGAATATTACCACGATAATGCGATAATTTACTGGTCACTTCAGGCATAAATTCTTGTGTGAATTCAATTAATAAATCATACGTTAACTTTGAATCCACCAAAATCCGTTCAATTGGCGCGCCAACAAAATCACGCAACACACGTTGTGATAATGCTAATTCACCATATATTAGATTTTTACTTACTGGGCGCGCCATACGCTGTTGAATTTTAGCCCAAAGTCGTTTTAGAAAATTGGCATCTTGTTCTAATTCATAGGCATTTGCGCCTTCTGCTGCGGTTCTAACAATAAATCCGCCTTCGTTAGTGACATATTGCTCGACAATACTTTTTAGCCTTTCGCGCTCTTGTTCGCTTTCTATGCGTTGTGAAGTGGCCACATGTGCAGAATTTGGCCCAGGCATTAATACTAAATAACGCGATGGTAAAGTTATATCGGTTGTCAGCCTAGCGCCTTTAGTGCCTAGAGGATCTTTAACTACTTGTACCATTAAATCTTGCCCTTGGCGGACAAGTTCAGAGATATCTTTTACTTGAAATTGTTCTTGTTCAGTATCAGATACACACTCAGTATGAGGCATAATATCTGATGCATGTAAAAAAGCCGCTTTTTCAAGCCCAATGTCCACAAAAGCCGCCTGCATTCCAGGTAATATACGGATTACTTTACCTTTATAGATGTTGCCAACAATACCTCGTCTAGATTCACGATCAACATGAATTTCTTGTAGTACGCCATCTTCAATATAAGCGACGCGAGTTTCAGACGGTGTTATATTCATTAATAATTCAACAGACATAAGATTCCTTTTTAATTGATAGCAAAGTTTCGTCTTATTAGCCGCAAAAATAGATAGATGACAATCCATAATAAGCCATCAATACAACTTGATAGCAAAATTAATGGTGATATCGTTATAGTATGATAGATACTGACTTGGAGTAAAAATACCAGTAAATTATAACATACTGATACCCCAAAAATAATAAACGATTGTTGCCACAAAGCTAAATTGCGTATCAATTGGAATTTAAAAACAAGTAAATAAGCAATACATGAATAAATAAAAGCATGGCTTCCCAAAATCGAGCCTGTGCATAGATCTATCAATGCTCCAAATACAAAAGCGGTTCCAATCCCAACTCGATGTGGAAGTGCAATTAACCAATAAGCAAAAATAAGGAGCAGTAAATGTGGTTTAAATATATTATATTCTGGTGACCACGGTATAATTTGCAAACATAAGCCAATAAATAACGTTATCCAAATAATCAATATTCGATTACGTTCCCTCATGTTTCACTCCTTGATTTTCCCCTAATAACAATAAATAACGTAAGCGTTTTAAATCAGCTGTTGGTGTTGCTGAAATAATAGGCGTTGAATCTGTAAGATCTAGTTTTACTGAGCTGACTATCGCAACAGGATAACCTTCAGGGAATCGTCCATCCAGCCCAGAAGTAACTAAAACATCACCTACTTTTATGTCCACGTTATTAGGCATAAATTCTAATATTAAATCATTACTACATCCGTTACCCACAGCGATCATACCAATATCATTTCTTTGCACCTGAACAGGTATTGCATGTTGATAATCGCACACTAAAATTGCACGGCTGGTTGATTGAGCCGTTTCATAAATTTGTCCAATAATGCCTTTTTCATCTACAACAGGCTGCCCAACATAAACACCATCTTGTTTGCCTTTATTGACAACAAATTGATAAACATAAGGATTGGTATCTGTAAGTAATACTTGCGCAGCCATCTTATGTTCATCATGCCTTAAAGGAGAGCCTAGCAATTCACGAAGTCTTGCATTTTCATGTTTTAAATGGTCAAGTAATAATAGATCATTTTTTTGTTGTAATAAGGTTTCATGCAATTTTGCATTTTCATCTATTAAGGCTTCTCGCGTTTTAGACATTTCATAAAGCGAATCAAACGACGACTTTGGTGCATCTGAAACATAATATAAGGGCGAAATAATGGTATCTAAATAGTAGCGAATCTCTTTAAATGGGCGATAATTGATATCTAATACAATTAGGATCAATGCAAGCGCCAGAGAAGTAAATAATTGTACACTGAGAGGCGAACGTTTAGAAAAAAGTAATTTCATTGTTCAGTACTTACCTGTTTTATACTTGAGATCTACTTATGTTAAGAAATGGTTCCGCCGACAATGTCGGCGGTAGAAAATATGAGTTGTTTACTGACTAATTATTTCATTAACATGAAGATAATTAACAATTACTCTTCACTAAAGAGATCTCCACCATGCATGTCTACCATATCTAATGCTCTGCCGCCCCCTCTAGCAACACATGTTAGTGGATCTTCTGCTACAACAACATGAATACCAGTTTCTGCTGATAATAATTTATCGATGTTACGCAATAAAGCACCTCCACCGGTTAAAACCATGCCATGTTCTGAAATGTCAGAAGCAAGCTCAGGAGGACACTGCTCTAATGCAACTTTAACGGCACTTACAATACCACTTAATGGTTCTTGTAATGCCTCTAAAATTTCATTAGAGTTTAAAGTAAAGCTACGTGGTACACCTTCAGCAAGGTTACGTCCACGTACTTCAATTTCAAGTACTTCATCACCAGGGTAGGCACTACCTATAAAATGTTTGATTTTTTCGGCAGTAGCTTCACCAATTAATGCACCATAATTACGGCGAACATAGTTAATAATCGCCTCATCAAATCGGTCGCCACCGATGCGTGCCGATGCCGAATAAACCACACCATTTAATGAAATGACTGCTACTTCAGTAGTTCCACCACCAATATCAACGACCATTGAACCTGTTGGTGCAGAGACTGGTAAATCCGCACCAATAGCCGCAGCCATTGGCTCTTCAATTAAATATACTTCACGGGCCCCCGCACCTAGTGCTGACTCACGAATTGCACGGCGCTCAACTTGTGTCGCGCCGACAGGAACACAAACAAGGACTCGTGGGCTTGGTCTTAAAAAACTATGGCTATGTACTTGGCGAATAAAATACTGCAACATTTTTTCAGTGACTGAAAAATCGGCAATAACACCATCTTTCATTGGTCTTATAGCTGCAATATTACCAGGCGTTCGCCCTAACATCTGTTTCGCAGCTTGTCCAACAGCGGCAACGCTTTTCGGTGTGCCTGTGCGATGATCTTGGCGTATCGCTACCACTGAAGGTTCGTTTAATACAATGCCTTGCCCTTTTACATAAATAAGTGTGTTTGCTGTACCTAAATCGATGGATAAATCATTTGAAAACAAGCCGCGAACTTTTTTGAACATAATAAAAACTCTTCCTAGAATGAATCTTGTTTAAGTATATTTTCGTGTTTAAAAGCAAACCATGGAATCAAAAAATATCTATTTTCAGCTTTATCCAAGCTAAATAGAGTGCCATTTAATTCTTCTAAACCACGGCTAACCCCAATAATAACTAACGTTGGCTATTGTATCGCAATTATAAAATAATACCTAGAAAATAGTATAACATGTGTTTGTAAAGGAGATATATAATGACAAATTCTGTTTTACAGTGTATTCTTCCGCGTTAATGTTGAGTTACAACCTTGTTATTGGCGAAAGACTCTTTTTGTCAATGGCGAGGATGCAGTAAAAATAATTGTTACTTATATCAAATAAACACGGTGTAATTCATGGATATACGCAAAATTAAAAAATTAATTGAATTAGTTGAAGAGTCAGGTATTTCTGAACTTGAAATTTCTGAAGGTGAAGAGTCGGTTCGAATTAGTCGTTCTGCTCCTACCACAAACTATTCGGCGCCAGTACAAAATATTCAAATTCCTCAACCAGCTCCTGTCGTTGTGGCTCCAACAGTTCAAGCCGAAGTTGTAACAGATGCTGTTGCAACTGATGGTACAACAATTAAATCCCCTATGGTTGGAACTTTTTATCGTACACCAAGTCCAGAATCAAAAGCTTTTGTTGAAGTTGGTCAAACAGTAAATGTTGGTGATGTGCTTTGCATCGTCGAAGCGATGAAAATGATGAACCAGATTGAATCAGAAAAAGCTGGTACAATAAAAGCCATCTTGGTTGAAAATGGTCAACCAGTTGAATTTGATCAGCCACTATTCATTATTGAATAATCTGAATTTATTATTGACTATACGATTAAGAGATTGAATATGCTTGATAAAATTCTTATTGCGAACCGTGGAGAAATAGCTCTACGTATATTACGAGCATGTAAAGAACTTGGAATTAAAACTGTTGCTGTTCATTCGACGGCAGATAAAGATTTAAAACATGTATTACTAGCAGATGAGACAGTCTGTATTGGTTCAGCTGCTTCAGCAAAAAGCTATCTTAATGTTCCCGCATTAATTTCAGCTGCAGAAGTCACTTGCGCAGCAGCTATCCATCCTGGATATGGTTTTTTATCTGAGAATGCAGATTTTGCTGAACAAGTTGAACGTTCAGGCTTTATTTTTATTGGTCCAAAACCTGATACTATTCGCCTAATGGGGGATAAAGTCTCTGCAATTCATGCGATGAAAAAAGCTGGTGTACCTTGTGTTCCTGGTTCAGATGGTCCGTTAGGTGGCGATATTGAAACCAATAAACAAATCGCTAAACAAATCGGCTATCCTGTTATTATTAAAGCCTCTGGTGGAGGCGGTGGTCGTGGTATGCGTATTGTTCGTGAAGAGAAGGATCTTGAACAATCAATTAATATGACCAAGCTAGAAGCCAAAACAGCGTTTAATAATGATATGGTTTACATGGAAAAATTTTTAGAAAATCCACGCCATATCGAAATCCAAGTCCTTTCTGATGGCCAAGGCCATGCCGTTTATTTAGGTGAGCGTGATTGCTCAATGCAAAGACGCCATCAAAAGGTTGTGGAAGAAGCCCCTGCGCTTGGTATTACCCCTAAAATGCGTCAATTTATTGGTGAGCGTTGCGTTAATGCATGTATTGAGATCGGTTACCGTGGTGCTGGTACATTTGAATTCTTGTTTGAGAATGGCGAATTTTATTTCATTGAAATGAACACCCGTATTCAAGTAGAACATCCTGTTACTGAAATGGTAACCGGCGTTGACTTAATCAGAGAGCAAATTTCAATCGCCGCAGGCAATCCTCTATCAATTAAACAAAGTGATATTGAAATTAAAGGCCACGCAATTGAATGCCGAATTAATGCCGAGGATCCAAAAACGTTTATGCCTTCACCAGGGAAAATAACCCGTTTTCATGCTCCTGGCGGTTTTGGTATTCGTTGGGAATCGCATATTTATGCTGGTTATACTGTTCCTCCTTATTATGATTCAATGATTGGTAAATTAATTGCTTATGGTGAAACCCGTGAAGTTGCTATTGCCCGTATGAAAAATGCATTAGCTGAACTGGTTATTGATGGCATTAAAACCAATATTGATCTTCATATTGATATTATGAATGATAAAGGTTTCCAAAAAGGCGGCACAAACATTCATTATTTAGAAAAGAAATTAGGCATTTATGAGTAACAAAATAATCCCTATTTATTAGGGATTATTTCTATATAAAAGAATCAATAAGGTATGGGTAAAAATAAATGAAAAATTGGAAAAGAAGTGCTGAAGAAATTTTAACATTAGGTCCTGTTATTCCCGTTATTGTTATTGAGCGTTTAGAAGATGCGGTACCACTAGCTAAAGCGCTAATTGCTGGCGGAGTAAAAGTACTTGAAGTTACATTAAGAACTGCTTGTGCAATTGATGCAATAAAGAAAATTATTCAAGAAGTGCCTGAAGCGGTGGTTGGTGCAGGAACAGTAACAAGTGTTGCGCAACTAAAACAAGTTACCGAAGCTGGCGTTCAATTTGTGATAACACCAGGTATTACTGATGCTATTTTAAAAGCGGCGGTTGAAGGTTCAGTACCTGTTATTCCTGGTATTGCAACTATTTCTGAGTTGTTAACTGCACAAGAATATGGTCTCACTGCATTAAAATTTTTCCCTGCTGAAGTCAATGGTGGTGTTGCTGCATTAAAAGCTTTTGCTGGTCCCTGCGGATATATAAAATTTTGCCCAACAGGAGGAGTAAATCCGAAAAACTACCGTGATTATCTTGCTCTTGATAATGTGCTTTGCGTGGGCGGTACTTGGTTTATTCCAACTGATGCAATTGCAAAAGGTGATTTTGCTAAAATTACCGAGATGGCTAAACAAGCCGTTGCTGATGCACAATAATGATTGATTCCGCCGATAAAATATCGGCGACTACTCAAAACCTAACCTTCTAACTCTTATTAGCTTCTTAGTCCACGACCACTTTCAATAAGCTTCCATGCAATTACATAAAGCACGGTAACAAACAAAATTAGCATCGAGAAGGTAATTGATAACGATACGTCTGTCACTCCTAAAAATCCATAACGAAAACCGTTAATCATATAAACTATTGGGTTAACTTTGGATATCCATTGCCAAAAGGTTGGCAACATAGTAATCGAATAAAAAACGCCACCAAGGTATGTTAATGGTGTTAATACGAATGTAGGAATAATGCTTATATCGTCAAAAGTTTTGGCAAACACGGCATTTAATAAACCGGCTAATGAAAACAAAATTGAAGTTAATAGTAATGTGCAAACAACAAATAACCAAGAATGCACCTCATAACGAACAAAAAATAGTGACACTATAGTAACTAAAATACCAGTTAAAATACCTCGCATCACACCCCCTCCCACATATCCCAAAATAAGAATATGTGTTGGCACAGGTGCTACCAATAATTCTTCAATGTTACGTTGAAATTTAGCACTAAAAAACGATGAGCAAACATTAGTATAAGAATTGGTAATTACTGACATCATTATCAAACCAGGTACAATAAATGCCATATAGCTAAAGCCCCCCATATCACCAACTCGAGAGCCAATTAAATTTCCAAAAATAATAAAATAAAGTGACATCGTAATAACTGGGGGGATGAGTGTTTGGATCCAAATTCTCAAAAAACGCGTCACTTCTTTACGCCAAATACTTTTTAAGGCAATCCAATATAAATTATTCATCAATGCTACCTTTTTGTTTTGTATCATTATGTAACAGATCAACAAATAGCTCTTCTAAACGATTCGCTTTATTTCGTACGCTGATCACTTTAATATTTTGCTGATTGAGTTGCTCAAACAATTGGTTTAATCCAAGTTGTTTATCGACTTTCACTTCTAACATGCCCATCTCAATATCAGAATAATTATAGCCATGTAATTCAATCGGTTTAGAGGTTGGCACGTAATCAATAATAATTGTTTCAGATTGGCTTTTTGCCAGTAGATCGCGCATTGACGAGTTTGCTATCAATTGGCCTCGTTGAATAATACCAATATTACGGCATAGCATTTCAGCTTCTTCTAAATAATGAGTAGTTAAAATAATTGTGATACCTTGACGATTGATAACGCGCAAAAAATCCCACATAGAGCGACGTAGTTCAATATCAACGCCTGCGGTTGGTTCATCAAGAATCAACAATTTGGGTTCATGCACAAGCGCTCTTGCTATCATTAATCGTCTTTTCATACCGCCTGATAACATATTGGCTCGGCTATGGCGTTTATCCCATAAATCTAAAATTCGTAAATATTTTTCAGCGTGCTCTAATGCAAGTTTTCGGGGTAATCCATAATAACCACCTTGATTAGTGACTATTTGTAGAACTTCTTCAAATGGATTAAAGTTAAACTCTTGTGGCACAAGCCCTAATTGCCTTTTGGCGTTTACTATGTCGTTATCTAAGTCGTAACCAAAAATTTTCACTTTTCCCGATGTTTTAGTTACTAATGAACTGATAATACCGATAGTTGTCGATTTACCAGCACCATTTGGTCCTAATAAGGCATAAAAATCACCCGCCTGTACAGTTAAATCGATACCTTTTAATGCTTCTATACCATTTTTGTAAACTTTTTTCAGCGAGATTAACTCAAGTGCAGGAGTTGATGGCATAAATATGTCCTAAATGAATCAATTACTATTTAAGTGATATAATATCATGTTAAATGAATCGACAATATAATCAATTTATTGTAAAGAACGGTTTAATTTTATTTATACCAAAGAAATAAATTATCATTTCGATATTATGGTGCATATTATTGAATGTGGTCACTAACACAGTGAATTCAATTGTGTCTGTATATCTAATTATTGCTTAAGGAATAAGTGTTATGTTTAAAATTGGCTTAATTTCAATATCTGACAGAGCTTCAAGAGGTGTTTACCAAGATGAAGGTATTCCATCATTAATATCATGGTTGCAAACAACACTAAAAACGCCTTTTATTACCGAAAATTATATTATTCCTGATGAGCAAACTATCATCGAACAAACATTATGCGAGCTGGTTGATAATTTACATTGCCATTTAATTTTAACTACGGGTGGAACTGGCCCAGCCATGAGAGATGTAACGCCTGATGCAACATTAGCGATCGCCGATCGGGTGATGCCTGGTTATGGTGAGCAAATGCGGCAAATCAGTTTACATTTTGTGCCAACTGCGATTTTATCTAGGCAAGTTGGTGTTATTCGTAAAAAATGCTTAATTATAAACCTACCAGGCAGACCAAAATCAATCAAAGAAACGCTTGAGGGGGTTAAAAATAATCAAGGCAATGTCATTATTAACGGTATATTTGCTAGTATCCCCTATTGTATACAACTATTAGACGGGCCTTATATCGAAACCCATGATCATATAGTCAAGTCTTTTCGCCCTAAAGATGCAATTCAGTCAAATCTTTAATTTTATGCAAATTTAACGCATAATTATGTATATGATAATTATGCGTTAGATGTATAATTTATCAATATAAATAACGGTTATTAATACTATCTAAAAAATCGTGGAGTAAGCTAGCGTGAATAGTACGCAGTTTTATTCTCGGTATTATAACTGCATGTATTAGTAGAAAAAGTAACAAGTAAAGAAACAAGGAACATTATGAAATCAACCGATCTCACTAAGACATTTAAAGAGATGCTTCGCCAAGAGAAGTTTAGTTCGCAAGTAGAAATCGTCCAAGCGTTGCAAGAACAAGGTTTTGATAATATCAATCAATCCAAAGTCTCACGCATGCTTACCAAATTTGGCGCAGTGAGAACCCGTAATGCAAAATCCGAAATGGTCTATTGTTTGCCTGCAGAAATAAGTGTACCAACAACTAGTAGTCCATTAAAAAATTTAGTCCTTGATATTGATTTCAATAGTTCAATGGTGGTCATAAAAACCAGTCCAGGCGCTGCTCAACTAATTGCTCGTTTGCTAGATTCTATCGGTAAATCAGAGGGGATTTTGGGCTCAATTGCTGGCGATGATACAATTTTTAGTACACCAACCAAAGAATATACTGTAAAAAAATTGTACCAAACCATTATTGAACTATTTGAGCGAGAATTATAGCGCTTTTAATTTCGTTATATTCAGGTCGAATGAATTTTAAAGTTTAACCTATTGACACAATTAATAAAATCGTTAATGCTATACAACGCTGATTTCGTAACAGAAGTTGCAAAAACGAAGAGGCGCATTACTCAGGTAAATCATTTTAGGAACTGGAGCCACTAATAAATGATTGAGGGGATGTAATGCCGAGGTTTGATTGCCAATCCAGAAGCAATCAAATCGACTGCAAGGGCTGAATCCCTTGGGTTGTCACCTTAACAGGTGGAGCGCTTCACGGTTTGTGCTTTTTAATTGTAAATAGGACATTCCCGCTCTAACTCTGTTAAAAATAAAAATTTTTAATATGAGGAATTCATGGAAACATCATTTGTAATTGCTAAATTTGGCGGTACTAGTGTTGCCGATTATTCAGCAATGGTAAATAGTGCCAATATTGTAATCGCTAATCCCAACGTAAAAGTTGTTGTATTATCGGCTTCTGCTGGCGTGACAAATTTACTAGTTGCATTAGCTGAAGGACGTGACGCTGAGGTGCGCACTCAACATATTGCTAAAATTCAATCAATCCAATACGGCATCTTAGAACAATTGCCAGAAAACCCTAAACTACGAAGCGAAATCGACCAAATCATTGCTAACATAGCTTCTTTGTCTGAGGCAGCTAGTTTAGCAACTTCACCGGCATTAACAGATGAGCTTGTAAGTCATGGCGAAATTATGTCATCAAAACTGTTTGTCGAAATATTAAAAGAAAAGCAAACAAATGCTATGTGGTTTGATGTACGTAAAGTGATGCGCACCGATGATAAATTTGGTAAAGCCACGCCTAAAATTGAGGATATTAAACAGCTTTGTTGTGCTCATTTAAAATCACTAAATAATAGCAGTGTTATTGTGACACAAGGTTTTATTGGTAGTGAAAGTTCTGGTAAAACCACTACGTTAGGTCGTGGTGGAAGCGATTATACAGCAGCTTTATTAGGTGAAGCATTAAATGCAAGTCAAATTGATATTTGGACAGATGTTGCAGGGATTTATACCAACGATCCTCGTATTACCCCTGCCGCTAAGCGCATTGATGAGATATCGTTTGCTGAAGCTACAGAAATGGCAACATTTGGCGCAAAAGTGCTACACCCAGCAACACTGGTTCCAGCCGTGCGTAGTAATATTCCTGTTTTTGTCGGTTCCAGTAAAGCTCCGCAAGAAGGGGGAACTATTGTTTACAACACTAATAGCATTACATCTAAATTGCCTGTATTTAGAGCGTTGGCGTTACGTCGCAAACAAACTTTGCTGACGCTAACTAGCCTAAATATGCTTCATGCACAAGGCTTTCTAGCAAATGTGTTTACAATATTAGCTAAACATAATATTTCGGTTGATTTAGTGACAACATCTGAAGTAAGTATCGCATTAACTATTGATACCACAGGTACTAATACCAACGGTAGCAGTTTGTTAACGAAAGAACTATTTGATGAACTGTCAACTGTTTGCCATGTCACAGTTGAAGAAGACTTGGCTTTAATTGCTATTATTGGAAATAATTTAACTTCAACACAAGGTATAGCCAAAGAAGTTTTTGGTGTACTAGATGATTTCATTATTAGACTTTGCTGTTATGGAGCAAGTACCCACAATCTTTGCCTTTTGGCAAAAAGCAATGATGCAGAATCAATTATTAAAATTTTGCATAAAACAATTTTTGAACAGTAATATTAAAAGGGAGATTTAATCTCCTTTTTACTTATTCATAATTATTTTCTTGTTTCAATAAATAATTTATGTTAAAAATAAGGCCAAAATGCCATCAATTTTAATTATAACGAATTATATAAAGATAAATTATTAATGAATTAATAATATTTTATCTACTGCACTCATATATAGGTAATTTTTTAGGTTAATCATCTATTGTTAAATTGCTTAACATTAGTTATTAATCTATTTTGAATATTGTTTTTTACTTTTAATTAATTGATTAAAGCTATTACATTAAATATCAACACCTGTTAGATTTTTTATTTAATCTGAGTAAACTAAAACTAAGTTCAATAACAAAAGGAAATTATCATGGGTATTATAAGTTGGATAATTCTAGGATTAATTGCCGGCTGGATTGCGAAGTTTTTTATGCCCTTAGGAAGTGTAGGGGTGATAAAAACGATTTTATTAGGCATTGCGGGTGCCTTAGTAGGTGGATATATTAGCACCTTCTTTGGTTGGGGTAGTGTGACAGGATTTAACTTCCCTAGTTTGTTAATTTCAGTGCTTGGGGCGATTGTGGTTATTTTTATTTATCGCCATTTAAAACAATAGTTGTTTTTATGCTAAATTGGCGGGAAACCGCCAATTTAGATAACCCTATAATTTAAACTATCAGACACTTTCTCCCTCTTATTCTAATACCGAATAACTTGAAAAGAAATTTAACGTTTCTAAATAGAAACAACAGCCGTTCTTAATTCCACTTTTATAGATTAACTATTTTAGCCTTTGTTTGAAATAATAACTAAATAATGCGCGTAAGGATTATTTTTTATCACCTAATTTAGGCTATCATTAACCAGTCTTCATTTTAATTGTCATTTTTATTAAATAAAATCTTTTAACGTATATTTGAGTTAAATGGATGATGAATAACTTAAATATGCATGTTTGCTTACACGATTCAAATAAGTCTTCTAATCACATAAAAAAAAAGATTTACCATAATATTTTTCAGGTTATGGAAATAGATTCATTGATCCTTTAGTGTATTTTTCAATAAATGAACATGCTCAGTGTAACTAATTAATGATTTATTTAAGGGTAAAAATTGCTTACTATTTTAAATTTGTCTATTTTTCCTTACAAAGTTCATAATAAGTAATTTCGCCATATCTCGATTTTTGTTATATTATTTAACAAAATCCATTAAATTTAACTTGTAGATTATAATGTTAAAAATATTCAACACATTAACTAGAGAAAAAGAAACCTTTCAACCAATTACTCCAAATAAAGTCGGGCTCTATGTCTGTGGCGTCACTATTTATGATCTTTGTCATATTGGTCATGGACGCACGTTTGTGGCATTCGATGTTATCACTCGATATTTACGTTTTTTAGGTTATGATTTAACTTATGTGCGTAATATTACTGATGTTGATGACAAGATTATTAAACGTGCGCTCGAAAACGGCGAAACCTGTGATCAACTTACTAATCGAATGCTACAAGAAATGTATGCAGATTTTGATGCACTTAATATAAAACGCCCTGATTTTGAACCTCGTGCGACGCATCATATGCCACAAATCATTCAATTAGTTGAAGAATTAATTTTAAAAAATCATGCTTATATTGCCGATAACGGCGATGTTATGTTTTCGGTAGACAGTGATCCAAATTATGGTATTTTATCTCGCCAAAATTTAGAACAGCTTCAAGCAGGAGCGCGAGTTGATGTGGTTGATGTTAAACGTAATCCAATGGATTTTGTATTATGGAAGATGTCAAAGCCTAACGAACCAAGTTGGGACTCACCATGGGGAAAAGGTCGTCCTGGTTGGCATATTGAATGTTCTGCGATGAACAGTTACCAATTAGGCAATCATTTTGATATTCATGGTGGTGGTTCTGATTTAATGTTCCCACATCATGAAAATGAAATTGCCCAATCAACTTGCGCACACGATGGGCAATACGTCAATTATTGGATGCATTCAGGCATGGTCATGATAGACCAAGAAAAAATGTCAAAATCACTCAATAACTTTTTCACTATTCGTGATGTATTAGCGCATTATGATGCCGAAACAGTACGTTATTTTTTACTATCTGGTCATTATCGAAGCCAATTAAACTATAGTGAAGAAAATCTAAAACAAGCAAGAGTAGCGCTAGAGCGGCTATATACTGCATTACGAGACACCGATCCTGCTCATTCGCGCACAACACCTGATAGTAACTATTACCGCCAATTTTGTGACGCAATGAATGATGATTTTAATACACCTGAAGCTTATTCAACTCTTTTTGACCTTGCTCGCGAAATCAATAAAGCTAAAGCAGATAATAATATGCCACTCGCTAATGAATTAGCTGCTGAATTACGTTATTTATCATCAGTGCTGGGGCTATTGGAACAAGATCCTGTAAAGTTTTTACAAGGTGATAATAAAGAGGATGCTGATAGTGCATTAATTGAAGCATTAATTAAACAACGCAACGAAGCAAGAGCGAGCAAGAATTGGGTGCAAGCAGATGAAGCCCGAGACAAATTAAATGCGATGAACATTGTTCTTGAAGATGGTGCAAATGGTACTACTTGGCGCAAGAAAAATTAATCGGTTAATTTTTGGTTATTACAATCAGCTATTTTTAAAAAACGCCCACATATTAGTGGGTATTTTTTTATCAGTTATCACAACTTTTTATCTATCGACGTTAAAATGCCGCGTAAAATATTTAACTCTTGTTGTTCAATACGCGCTCGGGTAAATAATCGACGCAAACGTCCCATAATTTGCCCTGGATGATTGGCATTGATAAAACCTGTCTGTAATAAAGTTTGTTGTAAATGCTGGTAAAAACGCTCTATATCAGCATCTACTGGAAACTCTGAGTTTATATTGCCGTTGCCTTTTAATTCAGATCGCTGATCGTCAAGATTTAGCATTGACATGCGAATTTCGTAGCACAAAACTTGTACTGACATTGCCAAATTTAGAGAACTATAATCAGGATTAGCAGGAATTTCGACATGGTAATGGCACTTTTGCAATTCTTCATTGGTTAAACCAACTCGCTCACGCCCAAACACTAAAGCAACTTTAGAACGAGTATTGGTCGTTTCTTGAATAATTTTATCACTACACTCTTTCGGTGTTAAATGAGGCCATTGTAAACTACGAGAACGTGCACTAGTGCCAATTACTAAAGTACAATCGGCAATTGCTTGCTCAAGCGACGCAAAGAGTTGTGCATTTTTAATAATATCACTAGCTCCTGCCGCTAACGAAATCGATTGAGAATCAGGTTTGATGATTGGGTTGACTAAACAAAGGTTAGTTAATCCCATTGTTTTCATTGCTCTTGCCGCAGAACCCATGTTGCCTGTATGCGATGTTTCGACTAAAACAATTTTTACATTATCTAAATAATTCACATCATCCTCATTAAAATATTAATCAATCATAACTAAAAAATGCATAAAATAAGTATATACTAAAATGGCATTAAAGTGCAGAATATAGGTGATTACTGATACGATTAGATATTAATAAAATTGTTTTCCATTATAAAAATAATAAAAAAAACAACATGTGATTAACTGCTATTAATAGTAAATTAGCATAAAATGTAAAATTGAATTTTTTAGACAACAATCACAAAATAGGATTAATAATAAAGATTATATTGACGAGCCAAATATAATTTGGCACTGTATAATCATGAAAATGGCTCAAATCAATAACGGCATTAACCATCGTCTGAAAAAACAAGGAGATTAATTATGGCGTTAAATATTACCAGTAAACAAATGGATATTACTCCTGCTATGCGTAGCTATTTAGAAGAAAAATATACTAAATTGGACAAATGGCGAGCACAATTAATAAATCCTCATTTTATTTTATGCAAAGAGCCAGACGGCTTTGTCGTTGATGCAACCATTATCACAAAAGGCACACCATTAGTGGCGTCAGCTAAACATATTGATATGTATGCAGCGATTAATGACCTTATTGAAAAGCTTGAAAAACAGCTTAATAAACTGCAACATAAAGGTGAAGCACGCCGAGCGACAAGCAGTATAAAAGATACTGTATTAGAAGAAATTTGATTTATTTTTTCGATGCAATAAAAAGGCACTTCGATAGTGCCTTTATTTTTTTGCTTGTTATAATACAACCTATCTTTTTTTAATATCATTATAAAAATGACTACAAATCCTTTGTTACCTTTACGCGATAAAATTAATGAACTTGATAAGATGTTGTTAGAGCTTATTGCTAAAAGGCGTAATCTTTCAACACAAGTTATTCACACAAAAATTGGAGCAAATATTCCTGTTCGCGATATGGAGCGTGAGCGTTCACTTATTATTTCATTAATTAATCAAGGGAAAAACTATCATCTTGATGATGTGTTTATTAAACGTTTATATCAATTAATTATTGAAGACTCAGTCCTATTACAACAAAAAATTTTACAAGAAAAACTGAATGACGATATTATCGCCACAGCCAAAGTTGCTTTTTTAGGACCTAAGGGTTCTTATTCACATTCAGCAACACGCCGTTATGCAAGTGCTCACTTAGATCAGATGATCGAATCTAGTTGTACTTCATTCAAAGATGTATTTGAGCAGGTTGAAAGGGGCGAAGTCGACTATGGAATTTTGCCGATAGAAAACTCTAGCTCCGGTTCAATTAACGAAGTGTATGACTTATTACAAAAAACCAACTTGCATATTATTGGCGAGCTTTCATTACCTATTGATCATTGTGTGCTTGCCATGCCGAATTCGCAATTAGAGCAAATCGACACTATTTATAGCCACCCACAACCCTTCCAGCAATGTAGTAATTTCTTAGAAAGTCACCCTCATTGGAAGATTGTATATTGTGATAGTACTTCATCAGCAATGGAAACCGTTGCTAAATTGAATAAGCCGAATGTTGCCGCAATGGGGAATAAGGATGGTGGCGAATTATATGGATTACAAGTTCTTAAACATAACTTTGCTAATCAAAAAGAGAACATAACGCGTTTTATCGTGCTTGCAAGACAACCAATTGCGGTTTCAGATCAAATTCCTGCTAAAACCACTATTTTAATGAAAACAGGCCAACAAGCTGGTGCTTTAGTTGATGCGTTATTAGTACTACGCAATCATAATATCATCATGACTAAGCTTGAATCTCGTCCAATTCATGGTACACCATGGGAAGAAATGTTTTATATTGATTTACATGGCAACATTCATTCTTATGAAATGCAAACAGCGCTTAAAGAGCTAGCTTCAATGACACTATATACCAAAGTGCTCGGATGCTATCCAAGTGATTCTATTGTTTCTATAATGTAACCATTATGACAATGCAACATTTTTCACAAGCGGTACTTAACTGGTATGAGAAGTATGGTAGAAAATCATTACCATGGCAACTCGAAAAAAGCGCCTATCATGTTTGGTTATCAGAAGTGATGTTGCAACAAACACAAGTTGCAACGGTGATTCCTTACTTTAACCGATTTATTGAGCAATTTCCTAAGATAACAGACCTAGCACAAGCACCACTTGATGATGTATTACATCTTTGGACTGGACTGGGTTACTATGCAAGAGCGCGCAATTTACATAAGGCAGCACAAACAATTGCGGAAAAATTTAATGGCTCATTTCCAACACAATTTGATGATGTGGTGGCGCTGCCTGGTGTGGGGCGTTCAACTGCTGGCGCTATTTTATCTCTTTCGCAAAATCAGCATTATCCCATTTTAGATGGCAATGTAAAACGTGTGCTCACTCGATATTTTGCTGTTGAAGGCTGGCCAGGTATTAAAAAGATTGAAAATAAGCTCTGGGAATTAAGCAAGCGAGTGACACCTAAGCAAGATGTTGCAAAGTTTAATCAAGCCATGATGGATATAGGTGCAACGGTTTGTACTCGCAGTAAACCTAAGTGCACTTTATGCCCTTTGCATGGTAACTGCTTAGCTTATAAGACAGAAAGTTGGCAACAATACCCAACCAAAAAAACTAAAAGTACCATTCCTGCAAAGACAGCCTATTTTTTAATGCTGGAATATAATAATACGATTTGGCTTGAAAAAAGACCTCCGTCTGGCATATGGGGAGGATTATACTGTTTGCCTCAGTTTGCAAGCCAACAAGCATTAACTGACTGGTTAAAAAAACAAGGTATTGAAACCACAAAACCCAAGCAACTTATTGCATTTCGCCATACATTTAGCCACTTTCACTTAGATATTGTTCCAATTTATTGTGTAATTACTAAACATACAAAATGTTGGGAACAACCTTGCGGTTATTGGTATAACCTAAAATCCGACAATGCAAAAATAGGGCTTGCAACACCTGTTTATAACTTATTAAAACAAACGTCTTGTTAACGTTTGTTTATCAATACTCATGCTATTTTTAGGATATAATCACTGATTATTTTTAATTCTATTTAATTATGCAAAACAAACAACATCAAGGCTTATCTGGCTACTTAGTCTTTTTAATGGCATTTGCTATTGGTATTACAATTGCTAGCAATTATTACGCTCAACCGCTATTACATTCAATTACAAATAATCTACATATAAAAGTAGAACATGCTGGAGCAATCATTATGGCTGCACAATTTAGTTATGCCATAGGCTTGCTATTTATTACACCTCTTGGTGATAAGGTAGAGCGTAAGCGGTTAATTATTATTTTAATGATATTATCCACTTGTGGACTTATGGTAAGCGCATTATCTCAAAATATATGGATGCTTATCATCGGTACCGCAATGACAGGTTTATTTTCAACGGTTGCTCAAGTCTTAATACCTTTTGCGGCAACACTCTCAAGGCCAGATCATCGAGGTAAAGTTGTTGGTACTTTAATGAGCGGTATGTTACTAGGTATTTTATTGGGAAGAACTTTTGCTGGCGCTATATCCTCAATTGCGGATTGGCATGGTGTATATTGGATTGCAACAGGTGTTATGATTATTGTGACACTACTGCTTTCGATTTCACTACCAAAATATAGTAATACCATTAATATTAATTATTTTCAACTTTTATGCTCAATTGGTTCATTATATAGACAAGAACCGATATTAAGAATTCGCTCATTATTAGCTATTATCTCATTTTCGCTATTTTCATTATTATGGACACCACTTGCCTTTTTGTTAACTAATGCACCATATCACTATTCTGATTTTATGATTGGTTTATTTGGATTAGCGGGAGCTGCAGGCGCGATGGGATCGCCAATAGTTGGAAAATTGTCAGACAAAGGCAAAGGTTATATTGCAACAACCATTGGATTAAGCTTATTACTATTATCTTGGCTACCACTTTCATTCGCTCAATATTCAATTACTGCTTTAATTCTAGGGGTGGTTTTATTAGATTTTGCTGTACAAGTTACTCATGTTTCTAATATGAATGCTATTTATCAAATCAGACCAGAAGCACGTAGCCGAATGAACACGGG
This sequence comes from Gilliamella sp. Fer1-1, assembly GCF_001690825.1. Taxonomy (NCBI): domain Bacteria; kingdom Pseudomonadati; phylum Pseudomonadota; class Gammaproteobacteria; order Orbales; family Orbaceae; genus Gilliamella; species Gilliamella sp. Fer1-1. The sequence goes on along the minus strand of NZ_LZGX01000027.1, from coordinate 11,806 downwards.
TTATATGGTATGTTATTTTATTGGTGGAATGCTAGGCTCTGCTGGATCGACTTATTTGTTTAGCCATTACGGATGGAAAGCGATAATTATTGCAAGTACTTCCTTGGCAATATTAGGCATTACTAGTTGGTTTTTTTATATTAAAACTCATCAAAAATCTTAAAGTTATTAACAAACGTAAATGATTTATTATCTGTGTTAGCCCCGAGGGTTAATATTTAATTCATATAAAAATCATGTGGCTTATTTTAGTGTTTTATATTCAATGGGTGTTATGTTTAATACTTTGTAAAAGATATCCAGAAGTCTATAGCGGTTAATCATAAAAATGGCTTGTTACATAACATCGATGTTGCGAATAATAAAAAACATGGCTGATTTGCTTTCCAGAACAAAGGTCTGTGTGGCTATTTACCAAAAATATTTGATGAAATGACAGTTAGAAAAATTATTGAAAAAAAAATCTAAGCCTTAAATAAAAAACAAGATATACATAAAAGCAAATCGTAATTTTAGATAAGGATATAAAAATGACTATATTTGAACAACAATATCGTAACTAATTATCATCGCTTAATGTGCAATGGTTTATTTAGCTCAAGCATGAGCTAATCGTTGACGATGTAGTTGAGCTATATTTAGTTAACATCTGCATAATGTGCGTCTTATTAGGTTTCATCTGTTCCTGTATCCTATTTTATATTAAGATGTTATCAAGCTGTTTTAAAATAATATGATTAACTCTTGTAGCAAAACCACAAGAGTATTGTTAAAAGATGGCGGTTAAATACGCATAGCATATTTGATAATTTGTTTTTTTATTGGAGAACAACAATCAATAGTATTCATTCCTACTGTTCTTATCATCTTTTTAAGCAAATTATCACCATTAAACATATCTTGAATTGTTTGCATTGCTGCTAACATCACTAAAGTATCTTTACGACGAGTAAACTGAAATGGTTTTAAATTGCAAACTAAACCAATATCTTTTTGTTCATCGATTAATGTTTTAATTGTTGAGACTAATAATGTAGAATCTTGAAAACCTAAATTTACACCTTGCCCAGCTAAAGGATGAATGGTATGAGCCGCATCACCAATTAAGACAAGCCGATGTTGAATAAATTGTCTTGCAATGCGGGCTTTTAATGGAAATACCATACGAGGGTTAATTAACTGACATTGACCGACTTTATCGCCAGTTAACCGAAATAACTCATCAGAAAACTCTGATTCAGATAGAGAAGCTAAACTAGTCGCATTATCTGGTTTTGTTGACCAAACCAAACAACTTTTGTTGGCCTGCCACAAGGGTAGAAAAGCCACAATACCATTTGGATAAAAAATCTGCCTCGCACAAGATTGGTGAGGGTACTCGGTTTCAACCGTTGTAATAACAGCATGATGCAGATAATCGCGTTCAAAAACAGAAATATTTTTGCGTTGACGTACCCAGGAATGAGCACCATCTGCACCAATTAGTAATTTAGTCTGTAAGATAGCTTTATTAGCAAGTGTCAAAAAAGCAAAATCATCATTAAATGCACAGTCAATTGCCTCGCAATTATAAATATTAATATTGCTACAATTTAAAGCATATTGGTAAAGGTAATGAGAAATAATATTATTTTCGATTATATAGCCAAGATTGGAATACCCATAATCTTTGGCATGAGCAGATAAATGAGCTTGGCCATTTTTTTCCCATACACCTATTTCAGTAAATTCTTGTACACGTTTACTTGCACATAAATCATTCCATATACCTATTTGCGAAAAGTAATGTTGACTTGCGCCATTAATAGCTGAGGCTCTAATGCCTATTTCATTCTGTGAGAAAGATTGGTGCTGGTGAATTTTAGTATCTATAATCGCTATTTTTAGCGCGTATTGGCTAAGTGCGCAAGCAGTTGCTAAACCAACTAATCCGCCCCCTACAATTGCTACATCAAATTGAATATTCATACCTAGAAGCAAAACTATTTATTATCTAACTTATCATCATTTTGGGGTTCAATATCATCGTCATTCATTGCTTTCTTGAAGCCTTTTAATGCTGAACCAAGATCAGAACCTAAATTACGCAACTTTTTAGTGCCAAATAATAAAATAACGACAGCAAGAAACACTAAAAGGTGTGGAATACTAAAAGACATAATCAAATCCTCTTAATAAATATAACGCTCTATTTAGGGTAGACTTTAGAACATATTTTATGGAGTGATCATTATACTCTTTTTATGAAGGGATTTCATAAATAGTTCAAGAATAAAAAAAGACCTGTATAAAACTATACAGGCCAACATGAAATATAAGGAATATAAGGAAAGAAAACAATGAAAAATCCTTACCCTGCTTATTATCCATTTTTTTTCGCTTTAGTCAATCGTTTTTATTTGTTATTGGCTTGTTTGGTTATTATGTGAGTTGTGATTTAAATCTTTAAAAAACAATCGGTTAATGATTTTGATTGCTACTATTAAATTTTGATTAATGTCAATTTTAAATAAAAAAGGCATAAACAATCATAAAAAAATATTTTTCTCGCAGAAAAAAACAAACAAGCAAACAAAAAACAAAGAATAATTATTTTCTTCAACTGTTTTTACCAATACATTAAAAAACGAGAAATACAAAAATATAAATTTTAAAAAAACGAAAAAGTGAAAAAATAAAATTAATTTAATCGGTTTTCCAAATAATAGGTATATACAAAACTATAAAAAAATGCACTATAATTAATAAACTAGTGATAGATATAATGGATTAAAGATGAATACAATTAAAAATAATAATGTTAAAACTTTTAAAGATAGATTGCTCAGCTCTATGCAAGGTTTATCTGTTTCAGCCTTCGCTAAAAAATGCGATATGTCCGAAACGGTAATTCGAGACTACTTATCTGGCAAAACTTACCCTTCACTGACACGTTTGGAAGTCATCGCTGAAAAATGTAATGTTTCTTTTAATTGGCTTGCTACTGGTCATAAACTAGAGTTTGTAGATTCTAAAAATAGCGATGAAGATATCTACAGCGAAAATATTTATCGCATTCCTGTTTATAATAAACAACTACCAACAAAAGAGGAAGCACAAAAAGAACGTTTTGTAAGAGAAACCCCTCCATTGATGAATTATCCTATCATTGAGGGTTGGGCTAAGCACCGTGGCTTAGATGCTAAAAAATTAATTATATACTGGGCCAAAGGCGATTTAATGTCACCAGAAATCGAAAACAATAATGGACTAATTCTTAACACTGAAATAACAGGTATTGTTGATGGTGCAATTTATCTAATTGAATACGAAGATATTACCTTTTTAAGAAAGGTTCGTTTAACACTTAATGGTTGGTTATTAATTTGTAATAATAGCCAGAATCCAACCATTGAAGTTCCCAAGTCAGATTTTCATAAATATCATATTGTAGGCCGTGTTGTTCTTCTTATTAAAGACATATTTTAATACCTTTAATAGCTATATATTAACTTTCAATATATAATTGAAAGTTAGAGGGAATATTAGATATTTTGTTCCCTCATTGATTTCTTCTATATTGATAAACCCATTAATAGCAACCAGATAGCTAAATGATATTAATTGGAAATTCCAGATAAATTGAGATTCAAAGGCAACATATGCCTATTTGCACTACCTCTATTTTTTTATATTATTAATAGTAGTATTAATAAAAAACGCTATGATGAATCAGGTCTAATATGTATCAATTTTTTGAAAAATTGGTGTCATCTTATCCAAAAGATGAACCTCAACCTATGGCTAGAAACTTTTTTAGTTTCATATGGCAATCAGCGAAAGGGACTCGCTTATTTTTGTTGCTATTAATTATTTTTAGCGCATTAGGCGGTGCTTTTGAAGCTTTTTTATATGCTGCCCTTGGTAAAGTTATTGATTGGCTTTCAGTTGTTGAACCTAGCAAATTTTGGCAACAAGAAAAAACAACATTAGCGCTGTTAGCCCTAATCATTATAGGAAGTACCATTATTATTGGGCTACAAACGATTATTAAACATCAGTGCCTAGCTGGAAATTTTCCAATGCGATTGCGGTGGAACCTGCATCGGTTAGTGCTTAATCAAAGTATGCGTTTTTTTCAAGATGAATTTGCTGGAAGAATATCGGCAAAAGTCATGCAAACGGCACTCGCAGTTCGTGATACTTGTTTTTTAGTGGCAGATATTTTTATCTATGTTCTTATTTCGTTTATTACTATGGCTACAATCATCGGGCAATTAGATCTTTTGTTATTAGTGCCATTTATGATCTGGTGTCTAATTTATGGCATTGCTATGTATTATTTTATTCCTCGTTTAAGTAAAGTAGCAAGTGCACAAGCGGACGCTCGTTCGACAATGACTGGGCGAGTCACCGATGCTTATACCAACATTATAACAGTAAAACTATTTTCTCATGCAGGTAATGAGGCAAAATACGCTCAAGAATCGATGAATGAGTTTTTAGTTACTGTTAATAAACAAATGCGGCTAGTCAGTAGTTTTGAAATAGTAAATCATTTATTGTCCATTTCCTTAGTGCTAAGCACAACAGGTGTTGCCTTGTGGCTATGGACAAATCAATTAATTGGTATTGGCGCAATTGCCACAGCAACAGCAGTAGCACTTCGATTAAATGGTTTTTCACACTGGATTATGTGGGAAATAGCAGCGCTATTTGAAAATATTGGTGTAGTAAAAGATGGCATTAATACGTTTTCTGTCGCTAAAGCAGTGATTGATCAACCAAATGCGCCTAAGCTTAATGTAACTCAAGGTAAAATTGAGTTTAAACATATTTATTTTAGTTATGATGAGAAAAAACGTAGCTCAGTAATTGAGAATTTAGACCTAACGATAAAACCAGGCGAAAAAATTGGTTTAGTTGGCCGATCAGGAGCAGGAAAGTCAACGCTTATTAATTTATTACTCCGTTTTTATGATTTACAAAGTGGTGAAATTGTTATTGACGGCCAGGATATTACCACTGTTACTCAAGAAAGCCTGCGCGCTCAAATTGGCATGGTAACACAAGATACCTCGTTGTTACATCGCTCAGTACGAGAAAACTTACTTTATGGTAACAATAATGCTTCAGAAGAAGAAATGATAAAAGCCGCACAAAGAGCTCATGCAGATAACTTTATTCAAACATTAGTTGATGCAAAAGGTAAAACAGGATATGACGCATTTGTAGGTGAACGAGGTATAAAATTATCTGGTGGTCAAAGACAACGCATTGCAATTGCCCGGGTCATTCTTAAAAATGCGCCTATTTTATTGTTAGATGAAGCAACAAGCGCACTGGATTCCGAAATTGAGCAAGCAATTCAGGAAAGCTTATATACGTTAATGGAAGGTAAGACCGTTATTGCCATTGCCCACCGTTTATCAACCATTGCTGCAATGGATAGGTTAGTTGTACTTGATCAAGGTAAAATTATTGAGCAAGGCACACACCAAGAATTACTCATAAAAAATGGATTATATGCACAGCTGTGGAAACATCAAAGCGGTGGATTTTTAGGGGATAATATTTAATTTTATACATTTTTATTAGTAAATAAGGACATTAAACTTATAATGTCCTTATCACTGCTTAATTAATAAAATTTTTGTAAAATTCTGATTCAAAACGCATAATTGCACTATTTTTTGATTCGTTTTTATTATCCGCTTGATAACCAGATAATAATTGTACAAAAGCTACATATTTACCATCAGGTTTTTGGATAAATCCAGCTAAATTATAGCAACCTTGAATATAACCAGTTTTAGCACGTATTGTCTCTTTAAAAGGTGTCTGATTAAAGCTTTTACGGTTTTTTAATGTACCATCAATACCTGCAATAGGTAACATTTCAATAATTTTTAGCTGAGAATCATTAGCTGAAATATATTGTAAAATTTCCATTAATTTATCAGCGCTTACCAAGTTTAACCTAGACAAACCCGAACCATCAGCAATCACTAAATTTTCTAAATTTATACCTGCTTTTTTGCGTAAAATTTGTCTAACTGCATCGCCACCATTACGCCATGTGCCTTGTACATTATAGTAATGTGCGCCTAAGGTTCTAAAAATAGCATCTGCATATAGATTATTTGACTTTTTAAGCATGACAGTTAATAGTTCTGAAAGTGGTGCTGATTGGCTAGAGGCGAGTAAGGTCAATTGAGCATTATTCTTTTCTTTGCGTTGAAGTAGCGATCCTGTATAAGTTATCTTTTGTTGCTTAAGTTCATTTTTTAAAATAGATGAAAAATATTCAACCCCATCAATTACTGCAAATTTTAATGGTGTTTTATCTGAGCTTGCAGCAATACATCCTGATAAATGATAACGATTTTTGTCTAAATAGCTAACATCCAACTCACAATACCTATCATTGGGATCTTTACTGTTTTTTGCAATGGTTTTTACCTCAGCTGTTACAGTAACTGGAATATTAGTAGGTTTAGATATTGAGGCTTTTTCACCTACTTTATTTGGTGTCACAGTTGCATAAAAACAATTATCATCAATAATTGCTGCAGATGGTGGGGCATTATAGCAAGCCGTTAAATTATTCCATGACCACCCCGCAGCTTTGTCATGGCTTGTAAATATCGAAGTATCTAAAATTATATTTCCTGCTATTTTTTCAATACCTTTTTGGCGCATTTCAGCAATCATTGTTTTTAATTTGGCTCGCGTAAAAGTGGGATCTCCGCTAAGTTGAATAATAAGATCACCATTTAATTGTTTATTACTAATAACGCCATTAGTTTGCAGGCGTGTTGTAAATCGGAAATTTCGACCTAATTCCAACTCAGCAGCTAATGCGGTTATCACTTTTTGAGTGCTGGCTGGGTGTTTGAATTGATCGCTTTTATATTTTGCTAATGTCTTAGGGCTTCTTCCTACAGATTGAACCAAAATAGACAAATCGCTTCCTTTAGGTAAAGATGATATATAAGGCTCTACTGGTTGCGCATGTAATAGTCCTGAAAAAAAAGGAAGAAGAAAGAAAATTATTACCCTGAATTTTGTCATGAATGCTTGCTCAAAATGTTATTAAATTAAAACAGTTAAATGGGACTTGCAAATATAACTTTTTTTGATTTAGCTAGCAATATATACTCAACCACTTTTATAATTATGTGCTATCGAATAATTTAACATAGCCAAAAGAAAAGTTAACTTCATATAGCTTTTAATACTAGGTAATATAACTATGATTCAAAATTCATTAGGTTTTCCAATAGAAACAATATTAGTATTTGTTGGGCTAGCCGTGACTGCAATTATTATTGATTTATACGCTCACCATAACGATAAACCAATCAGCTTAAAAAATGCTATTATTTGGTCGCTATTTTGGATAGCGGTTGCATTAGGATTTGCACTATTTTTATACATTCACCATGGCAGCACTATAGCCAGCTTATTTATTACAGGTTATGTTCTTGAAAAAGCCTTATCGGTCGATAATCTGTTTGTCATTATGGCTATTTTTTCATGGTTTGCTGTACCAAATAACTATCGCCATCGCTTACTTTATTGGGGGGTTATTGGTGCTATTATATTTCGCGCCATATTTGTCGTAATTGGCACAGGTTTGTTGTATTTAGGTCCTTGGATGGAGTTGGTGTTTTCAATATTGGTTGCTTGCACGGGAATAATGATGTTGAAAAATCAAGATAATGCCGAAAATATTAAAGATTATTCAAATCACTTTGCTTTTCGCATTGCCAAACGTATTTTTCCAACTTACCCAAAAATTGTCGGCCACAGTTTTTTATTGTCACAAAAACAGCTTGATATAGAGCTTGCAAAAGCTGAAAACAATAACTTAGTTGATAAAATACCTAAAAGTCTTTTTTATGCTACACCACTATTTTTATGTATTGTTGTAATTGAATTAAGTGACGTTATGTTTGCTTTTGATTCAGTTCCTGCAGTAATTGCCGTGAGCCAAGAACCATTAATTGTCTATAGCGCCATGATCTTCGCTATTTTAGGTCTTAGAACGATGTACTTTATTTTACAAGCCATGCAACAGTATTTAGTCCATCTTAGTAAGGCGGTGATTTGCTTACTTTTTTTTATTGCAGGGAAATTAGCTTTAAATGCAAGTAATCATTTATTTGGGTGTGGTATAGATATAGATCCAACCACAAGTCTTTATGTCATTTTAGGCATCTTAACTTTGGGTATTATTGCTAGTATTATTTGGCCGGTAAAAAATAAAGATCAATAATTACAAAAATAAAAAGGCAGGATCACCCGCCTTTTTATTTTTAGATTTATCTGCGTTTTAAAGAGCGAATGTAATAACTCACAGCTAAAATAATAAACCAAATAGGAGTGGCCACGAGTGCTTGGCGAGTATCGGCTTCAAAAGTAAGCAATACAATCATAAAAACAAAAAAAGCTAAACAAACACCACTCATAAAAATACCACCAGGCATTTTAAATTTAGATTGTTCATGCAATTTTATTTTTTTACGACGATAAGCAATATAAGAAATAAGAATCATTGACCAAATAAACATAAATAAAATAGCTGAAATGGTGGTTACTATAGTAAAAGCTTCCATGACATTAGGTACTAAATAAATCAAAACTACGCCACCAAATAAGCAAGCACATGAAAACAGTAAACCATTAGCGGGTACCGAGCGAGTTGATAATTTACCAAAAGGCTCAGGAGCATCTTGTTTTTTAGCTAGCCCAAATAGCATTCTGCTTGTAGAGTAAATACCGCTATTAGCGGAAGATGCTGCTGATGTTAATACGACAAAATTAATGATACTTGCAGCTGCTGGTAAACCAATTAATGTAAATAACTCAACAAATGGACTTTTATTTGGAGAAATTAACGTCCATGGTGTAACGCTCATAATGATGATTAAAGCAAAAACATAGAAAAATATGATTCGGACAGGTACAGAGTTAATAGCTCGTGGCAAATTCTTGTTTGGGTCAACTGTTTCTGCTGCTGTTGTACCCACTAACTCGATCCCTACAAAAGCAAAGATTGCAATTTGAAAACCAGCAAAAAAACCCATAATTCCATTTGGGAAAAATCCACCATATTCCCATAAATTTGAAAATGTAGCTATGCTATTAGTTTGTTCAGAATGGAAAGAGGTTAAAATAAGCACTATTCCAATACCAATCAAGGCTAAAATAGCAATAATTTTGATCATTGAAAACCAGAATTCTGTCTCACCAAACATTTTTACTGTTAATAGGTTTAAGGTTAATAGTAAGGTAACTGTTAATAACATTGGTATCCAAGATTGCAGTTCGGGAAACCAATATTGAGCATAACCAGCAATTGCAATAACATCTGCAATTCCTGTAACTACCCAACAAAACCAATAAGTCCAACCAGTGAAAAATCCTGCCCAAGGCCCTAAAAGGTCGTTAGAGAAATCACTAAAAGATTTATACTTTAAATTAGAAAGCAGAATTTCTCCCATCGCTCGCATAACAAAAAATAGAACAAATCCAATAACCATATAGACAAAAATAATAGACGGCCCTGCAAGGCTAATTGTCTTTCCTGAGCCCATAAATAAGCCGGTACCGATAGCACCACTAATTGCAATTAATTGAATATGGCGGTTAGAAAGGTTCCGTTTTAGATCATGCTTTGAGGAAGCGCTCATCGCTATTTTCCTTTTATTTGCTCAATTTCTTAATTTAATAAAGAATATAGGACTATAAAGTCTATAGAATAAAATCGCAAGTTGAATTTTTATGAAAACTTTTTATGACTACACCATAATTATTGGTAGTTTCTTATAATAGAATTGTGTAGCATAACTAACAATGATACTTAACTTATTATAATAATCTATCAAGATGAAAGAAAAGAAACGTCGCTATTATCGTTTTTATGTTTTATGTACTTTATGCTCTTTATTTATTTTATCTCTTCTAACTAGTAGCCAAAGCAATGTAAATAAACCTGTCAAACAAGGTCAACAATATAAAGATGGCAACCTCCTTTTTCCGTTTAACGTAAGCTATCCACAATTAGCTATTCCAGTAAATATTTCAGACTACATGATTCAAATTGCCAAAATCAAGTCGTCATCGCCCTCTTTGTATCTTAAAAATGAACATATCTATAAAGCGATAGATGATTGGATTAATCGTTCCTTAGGAACTGACGAATTTAGCAAAGTTGGGCTTAAAAGTTATGAAATGTCGGGGCAAGATGGGTATGGAAATGTCCATATGACAGGTTATTATACTCCAATCATTAAAGCAAGACATGAGCTAACTACAGATTTTAAATATCCTATTTATAAAATGCCCGTTAGTGAAGGAAAACAATTACCAAATCGAGAGCAAATTTATAATGGTATTCTTGCCAATAAAGGTCTTGAAATAGCATACAGTAATTCTTTGATAGATAATTTCATTATGGAAGTGCAAGGTAGTGCCTATGTTGATTTTGAAGATGATTTACCTTTAGTTTTCTTTAGTTATGGTGGTAAAAATGGACATGGTTATTCAAGTATTGGACGATTGCTAGTAGAACAAGGTGAAATCGAAAAAGAAAGAATGTCGATACAGGCTATCAAAGATTGGGCTAAGAATAAAAGTGAGGAAAAAATTAAAGAATTATTGGTTCAAAACCATTCATTCGTTTTTTTTGAACCCAAATATAATACCGAAGTAAAAGGGGCCGCTAATGTTCCCTTAATTGCCAATGCTTCTATCGCCTCTGATAAATCATTAATACCAATGGGTTCTGTAGTACTGGTTGACGTGCCTCTGCTTGATAGCGATGGGCAATATCGTGGTAGGCGAGAAAATCGTTTAATGGTTGCTCTTGATGTAGGTGGTGCAATTAAAGGGCAGCATTTTGACCTTTATCTAGGGGTAGGTGATCAACCTGGCAAATTAGCGGGATACTATAATCACTATGGCCGCGCATGGTTGCTAAAACCTTAAACAACTAACATCGACGACATTCAAAGTTCCTGTTAGAATAAAGAAATACAAGCTGAATTAAGGATTACTTATGAGATTATGCGACCGAGATATCGAAGCATATTTACAAAACGGTAAATTAAAAATCACACCACAGCCAGCAGCAAGTTGTATTAATGGTGCAACTGTTGATATTAGATTAGGTAACCAGTTTCGAACTTTCCGAGAGCATACCACACCTTATATCGATTTAAGTGGTCCTAAAGAAGAAGTTGCTGCGGTATTGGAACGAGTGATGAGCGAGGAAATTGTATTAGCTGAAAGCGATGCTTTCTATTTGCATCCAGGAGAATTAGCATTAGCCGTAACCTTAGAATCAGTCACTATTCCCGATGATCTGGTTGGCTGGTTAGATGGGCGTTCATCGCTTGCTAGGCTAGGGCTGATGGTTCACGTTACAGCACATCGAATTGATCCTGGTTGGCAAGGGCAAATTGTTTTGGAATTCTATAACTCAGGGAAAATTCCATTAGCACTTAGACCTGGAATGACAATCGGAGCGCTTAGTTTTGAAACATTAACTGGAGCGGCAGCAAGACCATACAATCGAAGGCAAGATGCAAAATATAAAGACCAACATGGCGCTGTCGCCAGCCGTATTGATAAAGACTAAACAACTTATAATATTAACAAAGGAACATTAATATGGTAAAAAAAATATTGTTTTTTTTATTTGCCTTAATTTTAGCTATTACTATCGGTATTATTTCACTTATTGTTTTTGTAGATCCTAACAACTTTCGTGGATTTATTTCTGATACAGTAAAAGATAAAACCGGTTATGAATTAACTA
>NZ_LZGX01000026.1:0-9134 GCF_001690825.1 Gilliamella sp. Fer1-1 | reverse complement strand
TCATTAATGTAATAGACATCAATTGCAAGTATCATAGTGAGTTATATTCTCTTCAAAAATTATGTATAAGTAAATTAATACATTAAAACTAACCGCTTGAGTAACATAGCATAAACATTGACATTAATTCAATGTGATAATATTCATACCTTATTGGCTATTGTCTTATTTATTATTAATACTATTTATTATTAATACTATTGCTACTCAATGCGTTAAATAGCTTCGATAGCGCCTTTCAAAAACTTGTGCTGTGTCAGATATCATTTTGATATCACAATGCAATTGTAGTTGTAGGGTTTTTAAATATGCCCAGACTTCTTGATTACGCTGTTCGCGCTGTTGATAGATAAGTGCTTTAGCCTGTTTATCTAATGCTTCTTCATTACGCGAATAATCTTTTTTCTCTTCAATTGTTAGGCTTTTTAAATGGATAAATTGCGCAAGTTGTATTAATAAAGCAATAGGAAAGCCACGTTGCCGTAAATCAAGCTGAGTAATTTTATCAAGGGGCAAATTTTGTAATAAAAACTGGAAATTACTTTGATTAATATCAGCCACTATTTTCCCATTCACTGGCGAATAACTAAATAATAGCCCTGAGCTGGAGTCTAGCCTAATTTGGCAATGGTGCTTAGCTTGTATGGCCAATAATAATGTTAATAAGGCATGGTTACGCTCATCACATTGTTGCTGTTTACTGTTTCTTTCTTGTGCTGGCAATCTGTTTAAGTCATAATCCGTCATGCCACTTTCTTTAAAAAAGATACTTGTTAAGTTGGGCAACTCCATGAGTTGCGTGAGCACGGGTAAAGACAAATGTTCGGTGGACAGTTGTAATTTTTTAATGGCTCGAAAATGGGTGTGGTTAATAAAATAGTCAAAATTATCATCGCGCTGAATATTAATCTTGATCTCATCCGCTAATGGGTAATGCGCCAGTAATTCAGTTAGATTATTGGCTGGTAAAGGCAAATCGTCTCGTTTAACTAAATTACCTAAATTTGCGATATTATCAACCGCCAAAAAGCAAAACTCGATTTGGTTGTTATTGTTAAAATTAAAGCTGATATTTTCTTGCTCTCTCATAATATCAATCGTTGTCAATTGCTTATAATGCCACTCAAACTTACATTGGTTTTGGCTATAATTTATTTTATAATAACGAATTAATCCCGAGCCATCCGGGTACCAACTGATCGTTTCGACAACATAGCCATCAATCCAGAACAACTCCATAGAGACAAAGCCATCACAATAACAATAGGTAATCCCGTTAAATAGTTTTCCTTGATAGAACAATTCATAATCATAATCATGCTCTTCATCAATCACATCATAATCAATTTTTATTGGGCTGTGGTATTTAAAAAAACCGTAATCATCTTCGTCCGTGATTTTACCTTGGGTGATTTGGTACACTTTATGCAGTTTTTGTTCACGATGGTCATAAGCCAGCCCTGTAAACAGCACATCATTTAAAAAGTACAAACCGCTAATTTGTTGTAAATAACTTAACTCTACCCGCACAGGTAGGTTAAATGGGATGATATTATTTATATTATTCATTTTTATTCAATGTGTTAAATAGCTTTGATAGCGTCTTTCAAAAACTTGTGCTGTGTCAGATATCATTTTGATATCACAATGCAATTGTAGTTGTAACGTTTTTAAATATGCCCAGACTTCTTGATTGCGCTGTTCGCGCTGTTGATAGATAAGTGCTTTAGCCTGTTTATCTAATACTTCTTCATTACGCGAATAATCTTTTTTCTCTTCAATTGTTAGGCTTTTTAAATGGGTAAATTGCGCAAGTTGTATTAATAAAGCAATAGGAAAGCCACGTTGCCGTAAATCAAGCTGAGTAATTTTATCAAGGGGTAAAGTCTGCAATAAAAAGTGGAAATTACTTTGATTAATATCAGCAATTATTTTCCCATTCACTGGCGAATAGTCAAACCATAGCCCTGAATTGGAGTCTAGCCTAATTTGGCAATGTTGCTTAGCTTGTATAGCCAATAATAATGTTAATAAGGCATGGTTACGCTCATCACATTGTTGTTGTTTAATTATTTGTTCTTCTTCTGGTAAGCGTTGTAATCGAGATTTACTGAAGCTATCATCGTCAAAAAAGATACTTTTTAAGTTGGGCAACTCCATGAGTTGCGTGAGCACGGGTAAAGACAAATGTTCGGTGGACAGTTGTAATTTTTTAATGGCTCGAAAATGGGTGTGGTTAATAAAATAGTCAAAATTATCATCGCGCTTAATGTTTAACACAATCTCATCCGCTAATGGGTAATGCGCCAGTAATTCAGTTAGATTATTGGCCGGTAAAGGCAAATCGTCTCGTTTAACTAAATTACCTAAATGTGCGATATTCTCAATAGTCAAACCGCAAGATTCGATTTGGTTGTTATTGTTAAAATTAAAGCGGATGTGTTCTTGCTCTCTCATAATATTAATCGTTGTCAACTGTTTATAATGCCACTCAAACTTACATTGGTTTTGGCTATAATTCGTTTTATAATAACGAATTAATCCCGAGCCATCCGGGTACCAACTGATCGTTTCGACAACATAGCCATCAATCCAGAACAACTCCATAGAGACAAAGCCATCACAATAACAATAGGTAATCCCGTTAAATAGTTTTCCTTGATAGAACAATTCATAATCATAATCATGCTCTTCATCAATCACATCATAATCAATTTTTATTGGGCTGTGGTATTTAAAAAAACCGTAATCATCTTCGTCCGTGATTTTACCTTGGGTGATTTGGTATACTTTATGCAATTTTTGTTCACGATGGTCATAAGCCAGCCCTGTAAACAGCACATCATTTAAAAAGTACAAACCGCTAATTTGTTGTAAATAACTTAACTCTACCCGTACAGGTAGGTTAAATGGGATGATATTATTTATATTATTCATTTTTCTTCAATGTGTTAAATAGCTTTGATAGCGCCTTTCAAAAACTTGGAATGTGTCAGATATCATTTTGATATCACAATGCAATTGTAGTTGTAACGTTTTTAAATATGCCCAAACTTCTTGATTACGCTGTTCGCGCTGTTGATAGATAAGTGCTTTAGCCTGTTTATCTAATGCTTCTTCATTACGCGAATAATCTTTTTTCTCTTCAATTGTTAGGCTTTTTAAATGGGTAAATTGCGCAAGTTGTATTAATAAAGCAATAGGAAAGCCACGTTGCCGTAAATCAAGCTGAGTAATTTTATCAAGGGGTAAAGTCTGCAATAAAAAGTGGAAATTACTTTGATTAATATCAGCCACTATTTTCCCATTCACTGGCGAATAACTAAATAATAGCCCTGAGCTGGAGTCTAGCCTAATTTGGCAATGGTGCTTAGCTTGTATGGCCAATAATAATGTTAATAAGGCATGGTTACGCTCATCACATTGTTGTTGTTTACTGTTTCTTTCTTGTGCTGGCAATCTGTCTAAGTCATAATCCGTTATACCACCATCGTCAAAAAAGATACTTGTTAAGTTGGGCAACTCCATGAGTTGCGTGAGCACGGGTAAAGACAAATGTTCGGTGGACAGTTGTAATTTTTTA
Organism: Gilliamella sp. Fer1-1; assembly: GCF_001690825.1. Classification (NCBI taxonomy): domain Bacteria; kingdom Pseudomonadati; phylum Pseudomonadota; class Gammaproteobacteria; order Orbales; family Orbaceae; genus Gilliamella; species Gilliamella sp. Fer1-1. The sequence continues at coordinate 5,551 of NZ_LZGX01000026.1, read as the reverse complement.
ATGGCTCGAAAATGGGTGTGGTTAATAAAATAGTCAAAATTATCATCGCGCTGAATATTTATCTTGATCTCATCCGCTAATGGGTAATGCGCCAGTAATTCAGTTAGATTATTGGCCGGTAAAGGCAAATCGTCTCGTTTAACTAAATTACCTAAATTTGCGATATTATCAACCGCCAAAATACAAGACTTGATTTGGTTGTTATCGTTAAAGTTAAAGCTGATATTTTCTTGCTCTCTCATAATATTAATCGTTGTCAACTGCTTATAATTCCACTCAATCTTGCATCGGTTTTCAGTGTAATTCATTTCATAATCTGTAATTAATCCCGAGCCATCAAGGTACCAGCTGATCGTTTCGACAACATAGCCATCAATCCAGAATAATTCCATAGAGACAAAGCCATTACTATAACAATAGGTAATCCCGTTAAATAGTTTTCCTTGATAGAACAATTCATAATCATAATCATGCTCTTCATCAATCACATCATAATCAATTTTTATTGGGCTGTGGTATTTAAAAAAACCGTAATCATCTTCAGCCGTGATCTTACCTTGAGTGATTTGGTACACTTTATGCAGTTTTTGTTCACGATGGTCATAAGCCAGCCCTGTAAACAGCACATCATTTAAAAAGTACAAACCGCTAATTTGTTGTAAATAACTTAACTCTACCCGCACAGGTAGGTTAAATAAGGGGGTATTGTTTATTTTATTCATTTTTTATTCAATGTGTTAAATAGCTTTGATAGCGTCTTTCAAAAACTTGTGCTGTGTCAGATATCATTTTGATATCACAATGCAATTGTAGTTGTAACGTTTTTAAATATGCCCAGACTTCTTGATTACGCTGTTCGCGCTGCTGATAGATAAGTGCTTTAGCCTGTTTATCTAATGCTTCTTCATTAAGCGAATAATCTTTTTTCTCTTCAATTGTTAGGCTTTTTAAATGGGTAAATTGCGCAAGTTGTATTAATAAAGCAATAGGAAAGCCACGTTGCCGTAAATCAAGCTGAGTAATTTTATCAAGGGGCAAATTTTGTAATAAAAACTGGAAATTACTTTGATTAATATCAGCAATTATTTTCCCATTCACTGGCGAATAGTCAAACCATAGCCCTGAATTGGAGTCTAGCCTAATTTGGCAATGTCGTTTAGCTTGTATGGCCAATAATAATGTTAATAAGGCATGGTTACGCTCATCACATTGTTGTTGTTTACTGGTTCTTTCTTGTGCTGGCAATCTGTTTAAGTCATAATCCGTTATGCCACTTTCTTTAAAAAAGATACTTGTTAAGTTGGGCAACTCCATGAGTTGCGTGAGCACGGGTAAAGACAAATGTACGGTGGACAGTTGTAATTTTTTAATGGCTCGAAAATGGGTGTGGTTAATAAAATAGTCAAAATTATCATTGCGCTGAATATTTATTTTGATCTCATCCGCTAATGGGTAATGCGCCAGTAATTCAGTTAGATTATTGGCCGGTAAAGGCAAATCGTCTCGTTTAACTAAATTACCTAAATGTGCGATATTATCAACCGCCAAAAAGCAAAACTTGATTTGGTTGTTATTGTTAAAATTAAAGCTAATATTTTCTTGCTCTCTCATAATATCAATCATTTTCAACTGTTTATAATTCCACTCTATCTTGCATCGGTTTTCAGTGTAATTCATTTCATAATAGCGAATTAGCCCCGAGCCATCTGGGTACCAGCTGATCGTTTCGACAACATAGCCATCAACCCAGAATAATTCCATATAGACAAAGCCATCACAATAACAATAGGTAATCCCGTTAAATAGTTTTCCTTGATAGAACAATTCATAATCATAATCATGCTCTTCCTCAATCACATCATAATTAATTTTTATTGGGCTGTGGTATTTAAAAAAACCGTAATCATCTTCAGCCGTGATCTTACCTTGGGTGATTTGGTACACTTTATGCAGTTTTTGTTCACGATGGTCATAAGCCAGCCCTGTAAACAGTACATCATTTAAAAAGTACAAACCGCTAATTTGTTGTAAATAACTTAATTCTACCCGCACAGGTAGATTAAATGAGGGGGTATTGTTTATTTTATTCATTTCTTTCACCTTGTCGTCCTGTATGAACTTTAATTTGCGGATCTAATATACCACTACAATTAGCACAAGCTTCAAATTCACGTAAAAAATCGTCTTCTTTGGCTGGGCGATTAGTTTTCAGGGTATATACCTCAATAGCACTTAAATATTTTTTGGGATCTAGTCCCCGTGCACTCAGTTGTTTAAATACATAATCGACAGCCAATATTTCAGCATGGGCACCTGGCATACCATCAAAGTTTGATAGATGATTTTTATGTTTGACTAAATAGTTTTTTATTAAATCTTCTGTTAATTTATCCATTTCTTTATCAGGGTATAGCCCAGCTAATTTTGATATATAACGATCAATATCGATCACTTGAATTGGTGCTGAGTTACCAGTAAATTTGTTTGTATCAGCAAAGACTACCTTAGCTTCAGTGGCTTGTTTCAAGTTAAAAGGTAAATTGGCAAACTCTTGGGTTGTCTCAAATGTAATGCCTTCAACCGTACATGTTGCTCGAGAGATAGCTTTTAACTTTTTCCAATCACTATCCTCCACTCCGCTAATTCTAGCCATTTGCTTAAACTTCTCAATATTGTCTAGGGCATAACTTTCTTCAATAACGGTGTCTACCTCTGTTGTGCTAGAAGTTTGATCATCTACCCTGACTAGAACCTGTATTTTTTTATTACTTGCTGACTTATCAGGTAAAGCAAGTAGCCCATCGCTTAAAGCATAGTCTATTGCTTCAATAGGGTTATCTAAATTTATATACTTGAAAAGTTCTTTTTTTAAAAACAATTCAATCATGGGGGGCATAGTTAAATTATATAAATAGTCTTGGTTAATGATTAATATGTTGGGGAGCAACTTAGGGGGGTGTGTTATAGTGTTGTCCAGAAAGGGTAATAATTTTAGCTCTTGTAATTGTCTAACTGCTGTTCTTGTTTCGGGGATTATGGCTAGTTGTGTTGATGATTCCCCGCCATGTTCAGTTGTTGTAATTTCAGGGATTCTTCGTGTTGATTGTGTTGTTGATTCCCCGCCATGTTCAATAGTTGTGATCTCGGTGGTTTTTCGTGTTGATTGTGTTGATAATCCCTCGCCATGCTCAAGTATTATTATCTCGGGGTTTTTTAGCATAGCATCAACTTCTTCTCTTGTCATTTTTCGAACTAAAGAAGCGTCTTCTTCTATAAAACTAAAACTGGCACGAGCACTTTTAATGTTGATGTAGGTTAATGCACCAACGGTTACTCCTGCCGCTATTAACCTTAATATTCTTGATAGTTTTTCATCGGGGGGAATTGTTTTATCTTCTATGGTTGAATAAATGGCCGATGCAACGTCAGTCGAAATCATGATACCTAGGGCACTGTCTGCGGCTACTTGGCCAATAATCATTGCTTTAACGACATTGGGGTTACTAATATTGCCCACTGACATCGGCAAGAATGCGTGTGGTTTCCATTTTGTTAAGATTTTAAGTGAAGAAAGCCCACACAGGCTTGCTGCAATAGTTAATGAATCTATACCATCATCTTTCCAATTATTAAAACCGGTATTATAACGTTGTGCTATATTAATTACCGATGCCGCTGTACCCGCTACAGCCGAAGCCGCCATAGCCCATAGTGCTGCCGTTGCCACCTGTCCACCAGGTACAAAAAATAATATGGCACCAGCAATGATTGATGCGCCAATTGCAACCCAAGATAGCGCATTAGAAATGCTGTCTAACCAAGTTGACCCATCTGTTGTGAATTGGTATTCTTCTGAGTAATGGTGATCATTTATCTCCCAACTAAGTAGCCCTTCACCATCAAATTTGGGGATTTCTAACGTTGGGTGGCTAGCGCAAAGATAACGGCATTTTAATATGCCATTTGGATAACGGTTGTTACTTTCCCATGTTTCTAATGCATCAAGGACAGCGGCTTGTTCTGTCTCGCCTTTGCCTTCAAATACTCCACACCATCCTTGTTGGGTTGGACTAGTCCAATCTAATAAATAAACTTTATTATTTGTATAAAAATAACAAACTTGTAATAGAATTGAGTTAGTATCAGGATACTCGTTAGAGTAGTGTCTTGCGGTAATAATTTTAAAATTTTCTTTATGACTATTTGGTATTTTTTCTAGCAAATATTCTAGTTTTTTTGCATATGTTTCCATATTTTTGATGCGTTCTTGATATTTGCTATTTTCATCTTCGTTAAGCTGGCTGTTAGCTTCTAAAGCACGAATTAGTTCAATTTGTTTTTTTAAGTTGTGCAATACGTTGAACGGATTTTCGGTTTCTTCAAATGTTCCACTATCATAACTTAAACATTCATCTTGGCTGATAACATGCTGCACATAGTGATAAGTCTTTGGGTTTCGGTCACCTAAAGTTTTTTTTACCGTACATACTACGGTATGCACTCCTCTTAAGCTCCAAGTCGCGTTTAGCCATTCAGAACCGTTGGGGCCTTTGACACTATTCTGTTTTTTTTTGTCTTCATTTGTGTGATTGACACAATCCCAGCGAACCCATAACCGCTCTACATCTTCAGCTTCGGGATTAACCTTTTTTAAAAAAAATGACATTTTTTTATTTTGCATCACATATTTTAAGGATGGTTCTGTCACAATTTTGTAGTCTTCTAAATCCATTGTTTTATTTCCTATTATTGTTTTTATTGTTTTTATTGTTTTTATTGTTTTTTGATTTTGGCTTTAGCTAAAAGATAATCAATGAGATTTTTCTGATTGCTGTATGGTCCAATTGCGTCTTTTAATTCTTTTATTAAATCTTCATGATAGATCTGTGTATACGCCTTGCTTGTTTTTGCAACAATTTCTTCCGCATAACTTAAGTAATCAATTATTTCATTTGCATTGCCAATTTTAATTGCTTTATGTAGACGTTGTGCGTTGGCTTTAGCTAAGATGTCATCTTGATCGGGGTAAGCGTAAGCATATTTCATACCCGTTGGCACATTTTTTAATACCACTTTTCCTTCGCGATCTAATTTGCCTTGACGCAATTCACCATTTTCGAAACGTACTATGTATTTTGTCATCGGAATGGGGTAACCATCTTCTGTTTTAAGTTCTAGCGTGATGCCTTCTTGCATATCTTGCTCAGTAAATAATGCTGGTACATCAATTGGATCGTAATTTAATTTAGCAACGCCCATCTTCTGCATGACATTACATTTAAGATAAATATTATCTTGCGTACCCAGTTCAATGCCTTCACTGCTGATTTTGATATAAGAGCCACCACAGATTAGGGTCAGCGCTTTAGTAGCTGTTATCTGTGTTTCACCATCAACACTGTCTATTTTTATATCTTGCTTAGCCGCCATATTGAGGTTGGCATTTTGGGCTTGCACTGCAATATCGCCTTGGTTGGCAAACAGTTTCATGCCTGATTTATGAGCAAATAGTCCTATTGCGTCGCCAGATGATACGGTGATGTTTTTTAAT
>NZ_LZGX01000025.1:0-76392 GCF_001690825.1 Gilliamella sp. Fer1-1 | reverse complement strand
AGTATTAATAATAAATAGTGTTAATAATAAATAAGACAATAGCCAATAAGGTATGAATATTATCACATTGAATTAATGTCAATGTTTATGCTATGTTACTCAAGCGGTTAGTTTTAATGTATTAATTTACTTATACATAATTTTTGAAGAGAATATAACTCACTATGATACTTGCAATTGATGTCTATTACATTAATGACCGAGCCAAATCGGTCGGCGTTTTATTTAATCATTGGACTGATTCGAAAAATGCGGTTGAAAGCTTAATCATCGATTATCAAGATAATGTTGCGCCTTATCAATCTGGTCAATTTTATCAACGTGAATTACCTTGCATAATGTCACTGCTTAATAAAGTTGATTTAAGCCAGATCTCAACCATCGTTATTGATGGCTATGTCCATTTGAATGACGGTAAGATAGGCCTTGGTGGGCATTTGTATAATGCGTTAAACAAAATGATCCCAATTATTGGCGTTGCTAAAAAGCCTTTTGCGGGGAATAGTGAATATTTGATTGAAGTTATTCGTGGTCAAAGTAAACACCCACTATATGTAACGTCAATGGGTATATCGTTAGAGCATGCAGCAGAAAATGTGCAATCAATGGCGGGTAAATACCGAATGCCTGATTTACTCAGCTATTTAGATCAACAAACAAAATTATTTAAACATGAAAAGTAAAGTCATCTAGTTAGTTATCATTCGCCGGCTTGCGCCGGCGATGATTGCAAGTTTAATTATGCTTCGTTCCAACTATCTCTTAAGCCCACTGTTCGGTTAAACACTAGCTTATCTTCAGTTGCAAATTTGCTATCCAAGCAGAAGTAACCTTCGCGCTCAAATTGGTAAGCATGCCCAATATCCGCATGTTGTAAGCTTGGTTCAACAAAGCCTTGTTTAATTACCAAAGAAGTCGGGTTAATGGTTGATAAAAAGTCTTCCGCTGCACCTGGATTTGGTGTGTTAAATAAGCGATCATACAAGCGAATTTCAGCAGGTTTGGCAAATTTTGCTGAAACCCAATGAATAACACCTTTCACTTTACGCCCATCTTCAGGGTTTTTATTTAACGTAGCGGGATCGTAGCTACAATAAATCGTTTGAATATTGCCTTCGGCATCTTTTTCAACGCGATCAGCTCGGATGACATAAGCATTACGTAGTCGCACTTCTTTGCCTAATACCAAACGTTTGTAATTTTTGTTGGCTTCTTCTCTAAAATCAGCGCGGTCAATATAGATTTCACGTGTGAATGTGACTTCACGGTGACCAAGTTCAGGACGATTAGGATGATTTGGCATACTGAGCACTTCATCAAGGTTTTCTGAAAAGTTTTCAATAACCACTTTAACCGGATCAAGCACAGCCATTGCGCGTGGTGCGTTTTCGTTAAGATCTTCGCGAATACAAAACTCAAGGGTGCTCATTTCAACCGTGTTTTCTTGTTTTGTTACACCAATTCGGCGACAAAAGTCACGAATAGAGGCTGGTGTATAACCTCGACGACGTAATCCCGATACGGTTGGCATACGTGGATCATCCCAGCCATCAACAATTTTTTCAGAGACTAATAAGTTTAGTTTACGCTTAGAAGTAATAGCATATTCTAAATTCAATCTTGAAAATTCATATTGGTGAGGGCGAGCTTCAATCGTAATATTATCTAAAACCCAATCATATAAGCGACGATTGTCTTGGAATTCAAGTGTACAGAGTGAATGCGTGATATTTTCGATCGCATCAGAAATACAGTGGGTAAAATCGTACATTGGGTATATGCACCATTTGTTGCCTGTTTGGTGATGCTCGGCAAATTTAATGCGATATAACACCGGATCGCGCATGACAATAAATGGCGAGGCCATATCGATTTTAGCACGCAGGCAGGCTTTTCCTTCTGCAAATTTGCCTTCTTTCATTTGAATAAAAAGTGCTAAGTTTTCATCAATACTACGATCACGATATGGGCTATTTTTGCCGGGTTGAGTGAGTGTTCCTCGATATTCACGGATTTCATCAGCTGACAACTCATCAACATAAGCAAGCCCTTTATTGATCAGCTCAATTGCATATTCATATAGTTTGTCAAAATAGTCAGATGAATAACAAATTTCGCCATCCCACTCAAATCCTAACCAGCGAACATCTTGTTTAATTGATTCAACATACTCTATATCTTCTTTAGCTGGGTTGGTATCATCAAAACGTAAATTACATTTACCTTGATAATCTTGCGCAATACCAAAATTTAAACAAATGGATTTAGCATGGCCAATATGTAAATAACCATTAGGTTCTGGAGGGAATCGGGTATGTGTTGTTTTATATTTTCCCGCCGCTAAATCAGCATCAATAATTTGACGAATAAAGTTAGTTGGACGATTATCTGTCTCGGCCGGTAATGAACCGCTCATAAAAAACCTCTGATGATATATTGATTAATAACAAATTTAGAATATTTGCTTTGTCATTACTTGTAATGTTAACCGAAGAATATAACAAATTTTTCCTATTTCTGAAACGGAAAACAAGCTATTTGCAACGACAAAAATGGTTTTTAAATAAATCTTTTAATTAAAAAAGACCGTTATTGCATCCAAAAGCACGATCTTTTACAAAAAACAGCAAAATAAAAACTTCAATAAAATCAATGGCTTTTCTGACTCATTTTTACAAAGTGCGATAAAGAACAATTGTTTTTAAGCATCACCTGATTTTAACGAAACCACAAACCTTGCACCACCAAGCGGGCTGGTTACAACAAAGGCTTTGCCATCATGAAATTCTGCCATTAATTTTACATAAGCTAAACCAAGCCCATAACCACCGGTTGAGCGGGTTCGACTAGTATCAAGCCGAGCAAAGGGCATAAAAATCTTTTCGCGCGCATCAAATGGAATTCCGGTACCATCATCATCAATCTCAAAGATGACTTGATTTCCTTGTTTAGTGATATTTAAAACTGCTTTATGTGCTGCATATTTAAAGGCATTTAGTAACAAATTTTTAACAATCGTTTCAACTAAATTAGTATCAATTATCGCTTGCACATCTTGGCAATTACAAGTGAGTTCAAATCCTTTTGGCTTAAATAATGTGAGTGATTGGCAAATTTTGTCACCCAACGCTTTTAACGATACGGGTGTTAGGTTTAGTTCAATATTACTTTGTTGCATTTTGAAGTAATTTAAACTAGCCGTAATTAATGTTTCAAGCTCGTTAATATCATCAGTCATGCCTTTTTGTAAAAGTCGTTTTTCTTGCTCGTCGTTAGACTCTTCCAGCATGCTAAGTTCAAATCGCATACGTGCAAGCGGTGTGCGTAATTCATGCGCCATGGCATGAGATATCGTTTGATTAGTGCTCACTAAGTGTTCTATATGCGTTCCCATATTATTTAATACATTAGCAAGTGGCTTAAATAACCAGCCTTTTACATTTTCAGTTCGTGCTTTTAAATTACCTTGTCCAAGTTGTTCGGCAGTTTGTCTAATATTGACTAGATCTTTCCAAACCGCACTAAAAGCCAGATAAATTAAAATAAAAAAGATGATTGCACTAAATAATGCCCAAATAATCAAAAATAGGGTTAATGACATGGTGTTGGATGCCAAAATATCCCGCACAACTATTGGGCCTAATTGGAGCAAATGCCCATCTTTTACATCAATATAAACGACCTCTTTGTCGCTATCATAAGAAAACCCAAGCTTTGCTAGCTCGTCAAGCACCACTTCGGATAACGGAGTATTTACAGGCAGTACTTTGATAGGATAAGCAAAATAGGGTTGTAGTTCGTTAACCACTTCTTGAAGAGAGCGATCTTTATGCTGGTTGATTTGCATACGAATAAGGTTGACCGTGCCACGCTGAGATTCTCGAAACACAATATGATCATCTGGTATATCCGTTAATGAAGAAGGTAATGAATCAAATACAAGTAAAGCACCATAAGCAATAATACTTTGTAGTAGCAGTAAGATGACGAGGTAGAATATAATTCGGCGATTAAAAAATAGCGGTTTAGCTAATAGTTGGCTCAATGGCTGTCTCCTTCTCGCATAAATAAATACCCCTTTCCTCGAACTGTTTTGATGCGTGATGGGTTATCTGGATCATCGAGTAATTTTCGTCGAAGCCTTGAAACTCGTGCATCAATTGAACGATCACTACCATCAAAATCGATACCTCTGACCTGAGAAAAAATGTCATCTCGAGATAAAATGATCCCTGCATTATGCGCAAGCAACCATAACAGATCAAATTCAGCGGTGGTTAAATCAATTTCTTGCTCTTGCAGTAGTACTTTGCGGTTTTCACCATCGATAACTAAATTATCAAATATAAGGGTTTTATTATTGTGTGGCACAATCCATTCTTTAGTATGCTCTTTATCCGTTTCTATCTGTTTTCGGCGGAATAAAGCCCGTATTCGTGCCAACAATAATCTTGGCTCAACAGGTTTTGCCAAATAATCATCGGCCCCTAATTCAAGCCCAACAATTTCATCAATATTATCTTCGCTAGCCGTCATGATGAGAATATAGTTAGTAAACCATGTACGTATATCACGACAGATATCAAAACCCGTTTTTTCAGGAAGCATGACATCTAATATCACCAAATCGGGATTAAGTTGTTGAATTTTTTCTTCGGCTCCTTTACCACTATTATGCCATTCCACAAGGTATCCTTGGCGAATTAGATAAACTTGAATCAAATTGGCTAGCCGTTGATCATCTTCAATGATTAATATACGTTCACTCATTATGCGCTCTTAATTACGTAGCTGATATTTAGAGGTGCCTCATTATACAGACATTTTATTGGCCGTTACAAAACATATACAAAGAGTCTACAAAGTTTATTGCCACTCTATGAGAAAATCTGCGCCAATATTTATAAATAGACTAGTTTTATATCAAATCAATATGGATGCTTTTTCATCAATAACAAATTCCCTTTCTTCTCCAAATTATACACAACATAAGACGCCCATTGTCTTGTGTGATTTTGATGGAACCATTAGTGTAAAAGATGTGACAGATACATTACTGAGCCACTTTGGGCAAGCTGGTTGTGATGAACTTGAAGAATTGTGGGTAAGTGGCAAAATTGGCTCTCAAGAATGTATGAGCAAACAAATTGCATTAATGGATGCAAGCCTTGATGAACTCAATGAAGTCTTATCTCAAATTGAAATTGACGCGGATTTTAAATCTTTTATTAATTATGCCGAACAAAACAATATTCCTGTTCACGTGGTTAGCGACGGGCTAGATTATGCAATTGAGTTTATTTTAAAACGTCATGGCATTACGCGTTTACCTATTTTCGCCAATAAATTGATGCATAATGATTTGCGCAGTTGGCGTCTAGAGTTCCCTTATGCGAATAAAGACTGTATTAAACAAAGTGGCAATTGCAAATGTCATCATGTTAAAAAACAGCAATATTTTCCGCAAATACTCTATGTCGGCGATGGCACATCAGATTACTGCGTGTCACATCATGTTGATTTTGTGTTTGCCAAAGATAAACTAGTTAATTATTGCAAAGAAAATCATATTAATCACTGCAAAATTACCAGCTTCGCAGAGGTAACCACCGCATTAAAACAGGCTAAACATGCTGTTATCCCCGTCACGATGGTAAAATAACAAGGAATACTAATGAGTACAATTCAAGATTTATCTTACTTTTTACCTGGAAACAGAAATGGCGTGCTATTAATTCATGGTTTAACTGGCACTCCCAATGAAATGCGAATTTTGGCCAATGGTTTACATAAAGCAGGATTTACGGTTTATGCCATCCAACTCGCTGGGCATTGTGGCACCGAAGAAGATCTGTGTAAAACAACATGGCAAGATTGGTATAAAAGCGTGCAAGATGGTGCTGATTATTTAGCCCAACATGTCGATAATGTGTTTGTTGCAGGACTGTCAATGGGCGCTTTGCTAGCACTAAAATTAGCAGCTGACAGACCTGAGCAAATCAAAGGCGTTGGTGTGTTAGCCCCTACATTTCGTTATGATGGTTGGAGCATGCCATTATGGGCAAAAAAACTCTTTTTCTTGTTAGTTTATTTTAAGAAATTAGGTATTTTTCAAAAAAAAGTTTTTATCGAACAACCGCCTTATGGGCTTAAAGATGAACGTATTCGGGCGGTGGTATCTGAAAGCATGTTAAGCGGTGATGCCGCCTCAGCAGGGCTTGCGGGTAATCCTTTTCCGGCTCTTGCTGAGATGCAGTTATTAGCAAAACATATGCGCAAACAATTACCCAAAGTCATTTCACCTTGCTTAATTATGCATTCTGGTAATGATGATATCGCCAATATAGAAACTAATGCAAAATTGGTTGAAAAACAGGTGTCAGGGCCAACAAAATTGGTGGTATTAAATGATAGCTATCATTTAATTACCATCGATAGCCAGCGCCGTGAAGTGATTAAGGAATGCGCCTCGTTCTTTGATAATATAGCAGAAGGAATAAAAGCATAATGTCACCATTAGTTATCATACTTTGGGTTTGTAATATCTGTTTTGATACATTAGGGCAAGTCGCTTTTAAATTTGCAGCCATCGCACCCAATAATCGTGATAGTTGGTATTACTGGCTCGATTTATCTAAAAATAAGTGGATTTGGGTTGGGATTATATCCTACGTTGCTGAATTTTTACTATGGTTAGCCTTTTTAACCTTAGTTCCTCTTTCTCAAGGGGTGTTACTTGCTTCATTTAATATCATTACTATCATGGTGGTTGGGCGCATTATTTTCAAAGAACTACTAACTATTTACCGCTTAATTGGAATGCTATTAATTACTGCTGGTGTCGTTTTTGTAGGGATGTCTTAATATGGCTAGATTCTATGTTATTGGTTTTTCTGTATTGCTCTTTTTTGACACAATTGCGCAATGCAGCTTCAAATTGACGGCTATTGAGGCTCAACCGCTAGAAATGAGCATTGAATGGCTAATTCGCGTATTTACTAATCCTTGGATTTATATCTCAATAGCAGGGTATATTCTAACTTTCTTTACTTGGATGACGCTATTAAAAAAAGCGCCAGTAGGCCCAGCTTTTGCCGCATCACACTTTGAAGTCGTTACGGTGATGATTGCGTCAATTTGGTTATTTAATGAACAAGTCACCTTGTTCAAATTCGTTGGCACCATACTCATTGTTTCTGGAATTCTATTTTTAGCTATCGCTGAAAGTAAATTGGCTAAACAAGAATCCAGCAATCAAACCCACTAAAAATAATTACTCAAAAAAAGCAGGATTATACTCAAACCTGCTTTCCTTGAAATTTTTTATAACGACAATGCTAATGCGTTTAGTAATGTCAAATTTAGCTGATGCTGTTCTTGTTGCCACTCATTTAGCTTGTCAGATGAAATAATCGGTTGCTTATCTAATGAGCTTAAAAAACGCTTAAACCAACTCGATGGCTGCCATATTGATAACTCACCAGTGATATCACTACCAACAATGCGTTGTTTAATTGAGGAAATCGTATCTAATAAATGGTAAGTTTGCAACTGACCTTGATCCCAATTAGTGTGGATCACCTCTTCGCTTAATACATCTTTATCAATCGATAAGTAAATGGGCTGGGCACAATGGTATTGTTCCGATAAAAAACTGGCAATGAGATCATCTGGTGATTCAAAATGTCGAAACGCGTGAGCCAAACCGATTTTTCTCGCCCAAGCGGTATTGACGTTTAAACTCCAGTAAGTGAGCTTTTTATGGAAAAGCGGTGCCCATCTGTTTTCCCAAAAATGAGTAAGCCCAATATCATTAGAGGTAATACCAAGCACATGTACATGACTAACAAAAGGCAAACTTGCCACATAGCTAACCCATGAACCACAATGAATGCCAAATAAATAACGCATATTATCGGGGTGGTTATCAAAAATCACAACTTGAATTGGATTTTCGGCTGAATATTGTTTAGCGAGATTTTCAATTAATAATAATGAAATATGGTGATAATCGCCACTACCCATAAGTACCGTGCCATAATTTTCAGGCAAAGATTGTTCTAGTAATGATTGAAATTGTTTGAATTTTTTTTCACTGCAACCAAAGCGAATACTCTCTTGCCAGTTATTAACATCAATTGTTTTGGCATCATTAATCTGACCGACGCTGTGATCAAAATTGAGTATAATTGGGGAGGTCATGCTACTTTCTCCTTGTCACTTTCAAAATGACCAATGAATTTGCGTAATATCACCCGTAATAATGGATTTCGGATATAAACTAAATGCTTTGATAATGTAAAACTAGCGCCAAGAGAGGCTTTAACTTCTGGATCAGTCCAACCGGCAATATAATGACTAAATCCTTGCTGTAGCGCATATTCAAGATTAAAAAACCAACTAACATAGTAGAGATTTAACTCTCTCGCTTTGGGATAAACCATGCCAATATATTTATCTACCAACATATTGTTAACAACAAAACAGATATTATAACCGACTAATTGATCATCATCATAATAAGTAACAATATGCGCATTTATCGTTTTACTCTGTAATAACTGCGTAAAAAAGGGTTTGGTAAGTAAATCAAAATGCACTTCGCTTTGCTGATAGACATTAAGATAAAGTTGATAATACTCATCTAAAACAGCATCGTTAAAAAAAGATTCATCACCACTATGCAAAACCTTGATACTCAGTTTTTCGCGTGAGCGTAGTTTACGTCTGAAATTTTTACGGCGACTATAAGAAAAACGCGATAAAACTTCATCTAAGTTTTTAAAATCAATCGGCACCCAAGCTAATGCCTGACCTTCTACTTCGATAAATCCTTGTTCTTTTAAGGCTGAAATAAATTGTGTTGAATATTGATTATCTTTTTTACTCAATAAAGGAGATGCAGACGGTATATCTTTGATAATCATAAAAGGATATTGCTTCGCATAGGCTTTTTTAAGATTATTCGCCAACTCATTAGCATCAACATCATTAGTCAACAACGCATTTTCAGAAACCGTCGATCCCACAAAACAAGTTTTGGGTTGTAACCAGTGACGCCATTTTTTTGAAAACGGTAATTTCTCGATTTTATTTTTAAAATTGTCATCAGCAGTAGTGAGTAAATCGAACTTAGCAGAAAAAACAGGCACACCATCTTCACTCAACCAAGCTGAAAAATCTTGTGGTGGATGAGTTAAAAAATTGTCGATTAATTCATCCGGTTCTAACTGATTGATGTATTTCATAACAATATAACGAGTAATTGATTCAATTCGATAAGAAGCCCCGCCAATAAAATTGACGGGGAATGATTAAAGTTCTTTTTTAGCACGTGTAATAAGTTGATCGAGTAATTCAATACCTTGATCAATCTCTTGACGAGAAATATGTAACGATGGAGCAAAAGTAATGACATTTTTGTAATAACCACCAATATCAAGTACTAAGCCCATTTTTTTACCATTCCAATCAAGATCACCTGACATACCAATATCAACCATCTTATCAACTAAAGCTTTATTGGCAGTAAAGCCATCTTCAGTACAAATTTCAGCACGAAGCGCTAAACCTAGGCCGTCAACTTCACCGATTTCTTTATGTTTCTTCTCAAGTGTTTTTAAACCTTCAAGGAAGTATGCGCCACTTTCCATTACCATTTTTTCGTAATCCGTTTCAGAAGTCATTTTTAACACTTCAAGACCAACTGCTGTACCTAATGGGTTAGAAGCAAATGTGGAATGGGTTGAACCAACAGGGAATACTTGTGGATTAATTAACTCTTCACGTGCCCATAAACCACCCAGTGGGTTAAGACCATTAGTTAATGCTTTAGCAAACACCACAACATCAGGTTTAACATCAAAGTGTTCAATAGACCAAAGTTTACCCGTACGATAAAAGCCCATTTGGATTTCATCAACGACTAATAAAATACCATACTGATCTAAAACTTTCTTAAGACCTTTAAAGTAATTACGCGGCGGTACAATATAACCACCAGTTGCCTGTAAAGGCTCAGCATAAAATGCGGCATATTCTGCTTGCCCTACTTTTGGATCCCAAACACCGTGGTATTCGGTTTCAAATAAACGCGCAAATTCAGCAACTAAATGTTCACCATACTCTTCTGCTGTCATGCCTTTAGGGCGACGGAATGGATAAGGGAATGGAACAAACATGGCACGATCACCAAAATGACCATAGCGACGACGATAACGGTAACTTGATGTAATTGATGAAGCACCTAAAGTACGTCCATGATATCCACCTTGGAAAGCAAACATTAATGATTTACCACCCGAGGCATTACGAACTAATTTTAATGAGTCTTCAATACATTGTGACCCACCTACATTGAAATGCACTCGACCTTCGTAGCCAAAGCGTTTTTCCATACCTTGAGCAATGGTTTTAGCTAATTCAATTTTAGTTGGGTGCAAATATTGGCTAGCACATTGTGGTAAGGTATCAATTTGTTTTTTTAGAACGTTGTTTAGGCGTTCATTAGCATAACCAAAGTTACATGCTGAATACCACATTTGTAGATCTAAGAAAGCTTTGCCTTCTTTGTCGTACATATAGCTACCTTCACAACCATCAAAGATTTTTGGCGGTTCAACGTAATGAACAGTGTCACCAAAAGAACAATATTTTGCTTCATCTGCTAACAAAGTCGCATCATCAGGGCGACTATTAATCATCTCTAAAGTTGGTTTACTCATAATTTATCTCACTAATCCATATTCAAACACGATAAAATGTGGCATTATTATTAAAGAAAATGGATTGTAACAATGTACGATTAGTGTATAGATTTTGTGACGATAACCCCGAGAGGCAAAATTATTGCAATAATTGTCTTGAGTCATATTGCGAGAAGTGGGTATCAGAATGAAAAATTTAAGCTGCATAATTTCAATCTTATCAATGTTTCCTTTAGGGTATACTCAAATTGCATCAGCCGATCCCACCTCATTAGGTATCGGCTTAGGCTGGTCTAATTCAGCCTATAAGAGTTATCGCTCAAATTTCTATCCTATTCCTCATATTGATTATGATAATGGCTCCTTTTTTATTGATGATCTATCTACCGGTATTTACGCATTAAACGACGATAACCAAAGCCTATCATTTGGTGCTCGCTATCTTGCTAATGAATTTAAACCTCATGATGCTAACAATCACATGCTAAAAAAACTTAACAGCCGTCACTCTACTTTATTGGCAGAAGTAAATTACGATATCATTACTGATTGGGGGATTTTTTCAAGCAGTATTGGCACTGACGTTCTTGGTAAAAGTCACAGTATCTTAGTGAATACTGACTATACCGTGCCTTACATACAAGGTAATTTAATTGTTGCGCCCACGATTGGTATTAATTGGGCTAATAGTAAACATAATGCCTATTATTATGGCGTTTCTCATAAAGAGTCTTCACGTTCAGGTTTGCGTTATTTCAATTCAAATAGTTCTATTACGCCTTATTTTGAAATTGGCGCACAATACTCTTTAACCGATAATATTGCTACTTTCGGTGGCATTCATATTGATGAACTGACAGGCGATGTAACTAACAGCCCAATGGTTGATAATAATGTAACAGCCTCAATTTATGCAGGTGTATCTTATAATTTTTAATTCATAAACATCGATACTGACAATGAAAAGATAACGACTTGTTACGCACTATCAGTTAGTATCAGTTTAAACAAAATAAAATCTTCATCACAAAATTCAGGAAATAGAAAAGTATGCTTTGGTTTAAAAATGCCATAATTTATCAACTCAATAGTGACACGCTACTTAATAAAGATGCGATAGAAAAAGCCTTAAAGTCTCACCCTTTTACCCCCTGCGGTAATTTAGATACCACAAAGATGGGATGGGTTTCGCCTTATCATGATAATAATCAAGATGATTTGCTTGTCGATATGCAAGGGCATTTATTATTACGTATCAAAAAAGAAACCAAAATATTACCAGCTCCCGTCATCAAACAAGCACTATTAGAAAAAATTGATAAACAAGAGCAAGCACTAAGTAGAAAGCTCAGTAAAAATGAAAAAGCCACTTTAAAAGACGAAGTTATGATTGATTTGATGCCAAGAGCATTTAGTAAATATAATCACTATTGGCTATGGATCGATACGCACAATAAACGCATTATTGTTGATTGTAGTAGCTTTAAACAAGCTGAAGATATTTTAGCAATTTTACGCAAAGAGCTTGGTTCACTAGCATTAACGCCATTGTCTATTGACAAACCACTTGAACAAATAATGACCACATGGGTTAAAGAAAATCTGAATTTTCCACCATTTGTATTAGGTGATCAAGCCGAACTTAAAGATCCTCTTGAAGGTAATGGGATTATTAGTTGTAAAAATCAAGATATCACTAGTGATGAAATGCGCATCCATTTTGATTCAGGAAAATGGATAACTAAGATTAAAATTATTGATGAAAGAGGCATAAGCTTTATCATTAATAGCGATTTAACATTTAAACGAATTAAATTTGATGCTATTATTTTAGACGAAAATGAAGATATAGGATCAGATGAATTTGATAAAAAACTGGAAGCAGACTTTTTTATTATGGCTAATACATTAGCCAATACAATTAATGACTTTTACCTGACAATTAACAAAATTATTTGATAAAACTATTTAAAAATTTTCATATCATGATGGCAATAAATATAGCTTTGCCTATTATCTATGCTATACTAGCGTTAGATTATGTGTAGCATAATTATATAAAAATAAGTAATTGTTCTTTTTATTTGAAGTAAATTTTAAGCAACAAAAAACTAAACATCGTCTATAACAACATATAAGTTGAGGCAATAAAATGAAAAAAACAACTCTAGCTCTAGCAATCGCAGTTGCAAGTTTAACAGCTACTGCAGCTAACGCAGCATACGAAGACAACACTTTTTATACAGGTGCTAAATTAGGTTGGTCAGAGCTTTATCGATTAGATGCAAATAAAGTTCGTATTTCAGATCGCTTTGGCATCAGCACTTCAGATCGTAGCAATGTTGCTGGCGGTGCTTTCCTTGGTTTCCAAGCAAACCCTTATTTAGCTTTTGAATTAGGTTACGACTGGTTAGGTTCAGCTAAATATAAAAGATCTTACCGTTCTGCTGGAAAAAGCTATGACGTCGGTCATAGTAAACTTTCTGCTCAAGGTGTATCTTTAACAGGTAAATTAAGCTACCCAATCGTTGACGGTTTAGATATCTATGGCCGTGCAGGTGGTATGGTCACTATTTCTAAATGGAAAAACGGTGGATTGGTTAAAAAATATGACGCACTTAACCATGGTACAAAAACAGATCTATCTCCAGTTTACGCATTAGGTGTTGATTATCGTTTCGCTGAAGACTTCTCTACTCGTTTAGAATACCAATATGTTCAACATATTCACACTAAGACTGACGCATCTCCAGATGCTGGCACTGTAAGCTTAGGTATTACTTACCGTTTAGGTGCACCAGCTGTTCCAGCACCAGTTGAATTAAAAACTGAAGTAAACCGTTATGTGTTAAATGAAGATGTACTATTTGCTTATGCAAAAGCTGACTTAAAAGCTGAAGGTCGTCAAGCATTAGACAACTTACTTACAAATCTAGTTAAGATCAAACCAACTGAAAGTGCTATCGTAGTAATTGGTCATACTGACCGTATTGGTTCAGTTAGCTACAACCAAAAACTATCAGAACAACGCGCTAATTCAGTAATGAAATACTTAATTGCTAATGGCGTGCCTTCTCACGTTATCAGTGCACGAGGTATGGGTAAATCTCAACCAGTTACTGGCACTAAATGTAATGCACTTCGTGGTGCTAGCTTAAAAGCTTGTTTAGCTCCAGATCGCCGTGTTGAAATTGAAGTTAAAGCACTTAATGAAAGAGAAGTTGAAGTAATTAAATCAACAAAATAATCTTTGTTTCTTAACTTATTGATTAAAACCCAGTTAAAAACTGGGTTTTTTTATCTATCTTTTTTGTTAACAACTAAATTATATATCACCTTAGAACTACAAATTATCCACAAAAAAGATTATAATGCTTTACGATATTGTTAGTAAGAAAAGTTGAAGGAGTTGCCGTGCCTACCGCTATTTGGCAAGATTGCCTTTCGCAATTACAAGAAGAAATCCCTACAACGGAATTCAATTTATGGATTCGCCCGTTGCAAGCGGAAATGGTCGATAATAAACTCTATATTTATGCGCCAAATAGGTTTGTCCTAGATTGGGTAAAAAATAAATATTTACCCACCATTAGCCAATTATTAAATAAACTTTTTAATGATGATTCTCTAAAATTATTTCTTGAAGTTGGCTCAACCATATCCACTGATAAAAAAGCCCAAAGTAGCCAACGTAAAGCAGATGTTGTGCCTGCTTGGAAAACGACAAAGGAAACAAAGAATAATCATGTCTACCATTCAGGCATAAACCATAAACATACTTTCGATAGCTTTGTTGAAGGTAAATCAAACCAGCTTGCAGTGGCCGCAGCCAAACAAGTCGCTGAAAATCCAGGCAAAGCTTATAACCCTTTGTTTTTATATGGCTCTACCGGTTTAGGTAAAACACACTTATTACATGCAGTGGGTAATCAAATAATGGTAGAAAAAAACAATGCCAAAGTTGTCTATATGCATTCTGAACGATTTGTGCAAGATATGGTCAAAGCATTGCAAAATAATGCGATTGAAGAGTTTAAAAATTATTATCGCTCAGTCGATGCATTACTTATTGATGATATCCAATTTTTTGCAAATAAAGAGCGATCTCAAGAAGAATTTTTTCACACATTTAACTCTTTATTAGAAGGCAACCAACAAATTATCTTAACCTCTGATCGTTATCCAAAAGAAATTAATGGCGTTGAAGATCGCTTAAAATCACGTTTTGGTTGGGGGCTAACCATCGCAATAGAACCGCCCGAGCTTGAAACTCGGGTTGCAATTTTAATGAAAAAAGCAGAAGAAAATAAAATAAAATTGCCCGAAGAAGTCGCTTTTTTTATTGCTAAACGATTACGTTCCAATGTTCGTGAGTTAGAAGGGGCACTTAACCGAGTCATCGCTAATGCTAATTTTACGGGGAAAGCTATTACCATTGATTTTGTTAAAGATGCCTTAAAAGATTTGCTAGCTTTACAAGAAAAACTGGTTACTATTGAAAATATACAAAAGACGGTTGCCGAATATTATAAAATTAAAGTATCAGATTTACTTTCTAAACGCCGTTCTCGTTCTGTTGCAAGACCAAGGCAGGTCGCTATGGCGCTTGCAAAAGAGCTTACTAATAAAAGCCTGCCTGAAATCGGTGATGGCTTTGGTGGCAGAGATCACACAACGGTATTGCATGCATGTAGAAAGATTGCAGAATTAAAAGAAGAAAGTAATAATATAAAAGAAGATTACTCCAATTTAATTCGAACTTTATCAACTTAACAAAGAATCAATACTATGAAATTTATTATCGATCGTGAAAAACTGATTAAACCATTGCAGCTTGTCAGTGCACCTTTGAGTAGTCGCCCAACACTACCAATTTTGGGAAATTTATTATTGCAAGTAAGTGATAACACACTATCAATGACTGGGACAGATCTTGAAATAGAGATGATATCTCATTTACCATTGATTGAGGCAAGCGAACCAGGTGCAACAACTGTGCCGGCTAGAAAGTTTCTTGATATCTGCCGAAACTTACCCAATGATGCTCAAATTTCGATAAGCGTTGATGATAACCGATTGGTGATTCAATCTGGTCGTAGCAAGTTCTCTTTATCTACTTTACCTGCTAGCGATTTTCCTAATTTAGAAAACTGGCAAAGTGATATTGATCTTTCTGTTCCACAAAAAACCATAAAACGGCTAATTGATGCTGTTCAATTTTCTATGGCTAACCAAGATGTAAGATATTACTTAAATGGTATGTTATTTGAAATTGAAGATGGATTATTAAAATCAGTTGCAACAGATGGTCATCGACTAGCCGTATGTGCCCAGCCAATTGAACAGAATATTAAAACGGCTTACTCTGTCATTTTACCAAGAAAAGGGGTACTTGAACTTGCCAAACTGGTAAGTGATAACGACGAATTAATCACGATACAAATTGGTAATAATAATTTTCGTGTTAACCTTGGTGACTTCACTTTCACATCAAAACTGATTGATGGAAGATTCCCCGATTACAAACGCGTATTACCACGCAATCCCGATAAACCACTCGAAGTATCCTGTGATGAACTTAGAAACGCCTTATCACGTGTTGCGATCTTATCTAATGAAAAATTCCGTGGAATTAGGCTTCATGTCCATAACAATCAAATAAAAATTACGGCAAATAATCCCGAACAAGAAGAAGCAGAAGAAGTCATTGACGTCAAATATGCATCATCAGAGCTTGAAATTGGCTTTAATGTAACCTATTTACTTGATATATTAAATACATTGAAATGTGATAGCGTACAACTGTTATTAACAGATGCAACATCCAGTGTACAAATTGAAGATATTAATAATCAATCCGCCACTTATGTTGTTATGCCAATGCGCTTATAATCAACCCCATCTAACCTTCCGGCTTCGGCCGGAATAATATAAGCATATGACTCTTTCAAAAATCCAAGTTCATCATTTCCGTAATATTGATTATGCACAACTGTCTTTATCGCCGCACTTTAACTTTATTGTTGGTGATAATGGAAGTGGGAAAACTAGCTTGCTTGAAGCTATTTACATGCTTGGCCACGGGCGTGCATTTAGACATACACAATCCAATCGAATTATCCAACACGAACAACCTGAACTTGTATTATTTAGTGAAATAAAAAATACCAACCAACAGGTTCATTCAATTGGTCTTGCAAAATCACGTAATAGCAATAATAAAATTAAAATAGATGGTGATGAGGGCTTTCGATTAACTGATTTAGCCAAATTATTACCCATTCAATTAATCACACCAGAAGGATTTGATTTATTGACAGGAGGTCCCAAATATCGTCGTGCATTTATTGATTGGGGATGCTTCCATCATTACCCTGAATTTGTTTATTTATGGAACAATTTAAAACGGCTATTTAAACAGCGAAATGCATTATTAAAGCAATCCCAGAATTATAATCAATTATTACATTGGGATAAACAAATCGTACCCATTGCTGAAAAGATTAGCAACATTAGGGCAAATTATTCGCAACAAATTTTTCCTGAAATCATTCAAACTTGCCTGGATTTTTTACCTGAATATCACCTTAGTTGCCACTATTATCAAGGTTGGGAACATGACACTGATTATGCTGAAATATTAAACAAACACTACGAGCGAGACAAGCTGCTTAACTATACATCAGTAGGGCCACATAAAGCTGATATTCGGTTACGTGTCAGCAATATTCCTGTTGAAGACTTATTATCCCGCGGTCAATTAAAGTTATTAATGTGCGCTTTACGTTTAGCTCAAGGTGAATATTATTCAAAGCAAAATACTCAAGCTTGTGTTTACCTAATTGATGATTTTGCCTCTGAATTAGATAACCATAAACGAGAGTTATTAGCCAAACGGTTAAAATTAGCCAATTCACAAGTATTTATTACCGCAGTTAACCAAGAACAAATTACCCATATGATCGATGAAAATGATAAGATTTTTTACATAAAATCTGGTATAATTTCGTAAATTTATAGAATGATATAAACAATCAATTAAGTCGAGAAATCCATGTCTAATTCTTATGATTCTTCTAGCATTAAAGTACTCAAAGGACTTGATGCTGTTCGTAAACGTCCAGGTATGTATATTGGTGATACTGATGATGGCACAGGACTTCACCATATGGTTTTTGAAGTGGTAGACAATGCCATTGATGAAGCATTAGCGGGTTATTGTCGCCATATTGAAGTCACTATCCATCCTGATAACTCCGTTTCTGTGCGTGACGATGGTCGTGGCATTCCAACTGGCATCCATGAGGAAGAAGGCGTTTCAGCGGCTGAAGTTATCATGACTGTATTACATGCTGGTGGTAAATTCGATGACAACTCATATAAAGTCTCTGGTGGCTTGCATGGCGTTGGCGTTTCAGTGGTTAACGCTTTATCAGATAAATTAGAATTAGTTATTTATCGTGAAGGAAAAATTCACCAACAAATTTATCAATTAGGCGTACCACAAGCCCCTCTTAAAGTTATTGGCGAAACAACTGAGTCAGGAACCTATGTCCGTTTCTGGCCAAGCCCTGAAACATTTACTAATATTGAATTTGTTTATGAAATATTAGCGAAACGACTACGTGAGTTATCGTTCTTAAACTCAGGTGTATCAATAAGATTACTTGATGAGCGAACAGGCAAAAGCGAGCATTATCATTATGAAGGTGGTATTCAAGCTTTTGTTGAATACTTAAATAAAAATAAAAACCCTATTCATCCGAAAATATTCTATTTTAGTACTGAAAAAGATAACATTGGTGTCGAAATTGCATTGCAATGGAACGACGGCTATCAAGAAAATATCTACTGTTTTACTAATAATATTCCTCAACGAGATGGGGGAACGCATTTAGCTGGTTTCCGTGGAGCAATGACTCGCACATTAAATAACTATATGGAAAACGAAGGATACAGTAAAAAAGCCAAAATCAGTGCAACGGGCGATGATGCGCGCGAAGGGTTAATTGCCGTAGTCTCAGTCAAAGTGCCAGATCCTAAATTTTCCTCACAAACCAAAGATAAATTAGTGTCATCAGAAGTTAAATCTGCGGTTGAATCAGTAATGGGCGAAAAATTAGCAGAATATCTACTTGAAAACCCAAGTGATGCCAAAATTGTAGTTGGGAAAATCATTGACGCCGCAAGAGCCCGTGAAGCAGCCCGTAAAGCTCGAGAAATGACCCGTCGTAAAGGCGCTTTAGACTTAGGCGGATTACCCGGTAAACTTGCTGATTGCCAAGAAAAAGATCCTGCCTTATCTGAGCTTTACTTAGTGGAAGGGGACTCTGCGGGTGGCTCGGCAAAACAAGGTCGTAACCGTAAAAACCAAGCGATATTACCACTTAAAGGTAAGATTTTAAACGTAGAAAAAGCCCGTTTTGATAAAATGCTTTCTTCGCAAGAAGTGGGAACATTAATTACCGCTCTCGGTTGTGGAATTGGTCGTGATGAATATAACCCAGATAAAATGCGTTACCATAGTGTTATTATCATGACCGATGCCGATGTCGATGGATCACATATTCGTACATTATTATTAACGTTCTTTTATCGTCAAATGCCTGAAATTATTGAGCGTGGTTATGTCTATATTGCTCAACCACCACTATATAAGGTCAAAAAAGGGAAGCAAGAACAATATATTAAAGATGATGAAGCAATGACACAATTTCAAATCGCTTTAGCTCTTGAAGACGCATCATTGCACGTCAACGATCATGCACCAGCGCTTGCCGGCGAAGCTCTCGAAAGGCTAATTGCTGAATATCAAAAAGTCGAAAAACTCATTACCAAGATGGAACGCCGCTATCCAAAAGCGCTACTATCTGAATTAGTGTATCATGAGGTATTAGACGAAAATATTTTACAAAATCAACAAATGGCAGAAAATTGGGCAAAAACTATTGTTGAAAAATTATCCAACAAGGAGCAACATGGTAGTAGCTACCTTTATTCAACTGAATATAATGAAAAAACACAACTACATGTGCCAATTATTAAAATCAGAACCCATGGTGTAGATACTCATTACCCTTTAGATCAAGTCTTCATTCATAGCAATGAGTATCGTAATATCTGCCACCTTGGAGCACAATTGAAAGATCTACTTGAAAGTGGCGCATTTATTCAACGAGGTGAACGAAAACAGCCAGTTGAATCCTTCGAAGAAGCGGTTGAGTGGTTAATTAAAGAGTCTCGCCGAGGCTTAACAATTCAGCGATATAAAGGCCTTGGAGAAATGAATCCAGAACAGTTATGGGAAACTACAATGGATCCAACCAGTCGCCGCATGTTACAAGTCACCATAAAAGATGCTATTGAAGCAGATCAATTGTTTACAACTCTCATGGGTGATGAAGTCGAACCTCGTCGATTATTTATTGAAGAAAATGCTCTTAAAGCAGCCAATTTAGATTTTTAAAGGTCACGCTATTTTAATATACAACATAAAAGACTAGGCACCCAACCTAGTCTTTTATTGATTAAAACAAGAGAAATAACAAATTGAATTAACAAGTTATAAAGAAAAACAGAATCTTGTTAAAAATTTTTAATTAGGTATGCGTTTCAGTATAGAATTCTTTTTGATCCTTTTAGCTTTATATTGAAACGACGCTTATTGTTGTTGATTAACATTAATAATAAGCACGTTATTCTTCAATATTATCATTGCGTTTTTCTCCATTTTAAGTTGAGGCAACTTCTTTAATGCTTAGCCTTAATTAGCTGATAATCCTGCTTGTCAAGCTAATTATCATCACGGATAGATACACAACCCATTGTTGTGACTGTAAGGATAACTTCCATCAGCAGCACCAGAAGTTGAATCGATACGAAATCTCCATCCTCCATAGGGATCACTCGTCCAGAACCAAGCATTTACAATACCAGCACCTTTATAATGGGTTATATCCCCCCACTCAGAGAAAAATCCAGCACCGATTTGACGCTGATAATGATGGCCACTTGATGCTGGCGTGGCACCAACTAAACTTCGGCAGTAAATAGTTTCGTTTGCTCCTGAGCAGACCGCATTAGTAAGATCTTTTGCTTGTGGAAGACGATAACCTAAACTAGTACACCAATTTTCAGTTTCGATGTTGGTTGCTGACCTTTCACCACGGCTGACAAACCACTTCTGTAACACAAACCCATATTTTATCACTGCTGCACCGCTACTATCATAACCAACTAACTCAAAAGTTTTTGGTAAGGCTGGTGTGTAAATTCGAGCTGGGTTTGCCTCCTTTATTTGATCATCAGTTGCCACAGGACCTGTTAGCAAAACTCGCACACGGGTGCCATTCGCATTGGGTGTCATAATAGCCGTTATTCCCTCATGGGTAATGGAAGGCCAAGTCAATTGGGTACCTTCCGATATATCTAAATCAAAATATAGGCCATTTGCGCCCGTGGTTGGGAAGTTAAGGTTATATGATGTCGGTATTATAGATTGAGGAAGAAAGCCCCTGTTTGGCTGCCAAATATTAGCTGGACCAGCAAATTTCCACCCATTAAAGCCTGGTTCATTATTTCCGCCAAGCCTCAAATTAGGCTTAGCATAAAGAACGGCTGGTGATGATTTTGGAATGATGTAGTAAGTCACTGTGCCAGCGTTAAAAGTACTACGATTAGGTACACCATACTGGGTACTTAAACTACTATTTGTATTACTTAACACTACTTTATAAGGCGCTCTAGCAATATCTAAAGTATCAGCG
Organism: Gilliamella sp. Fer1-1; assembly: GCF_001690825.1. Classification (NCBI taxonomy): domain Bacteria; kingdom Pseudomonadati; phylum Pseudomonadota; class Gammaproteobacteria; order Orbales; family Orbaceae; genus Gilliamella; species Gilliamella sp. Fer1-1. Next base: position 54,920 of record NZ_LZGX01000025.1, on the reverse strand, counting down.
CGACCAACTACCTGATTATTTTTATCTGTAATATTAACGGTTAAGCTACCCATAGCCGTTACGCCATTAACCTCCTGCCCATCACCATCACCCCAATAATAATAAGGCGCATCAATAAGTGCTTTTAACTCTATCGTATCAGTTGTTGATGGTACTAACATGCCAACATCAGCAAAAGTCTCTCCAACACGAGGAAGTACGATTGGGTTTGTTGCTGAAGTATTAGTAATTGGAGTAATGGTAGTGCCATCTGATAAGGTAATAGCTAATAAATCTTCTGTATTTATCACTTTTGTTTTACCGTTATTAAACGTTAAATAAGGCGCACTACCTTGAATCGTGTTTGTTGTGGTAGCTGATAATGCCTGAGAATCGAACGAAAACGGCAATAGCAATAACAGGGATAATGTTATAGGGAATTTTACTAATATTAATGAAGTGAACGAGAAAACCTGTCTACAATAGTGATTTAATAGATTTAAAACATAAAGCTGCTGCATTCTATCGCGGTAATGCACAAAATACTCCTTTCCTCAATTACTTATCTGTTTTATTTAACTCTGTTATAACTTTTGGCTAGTAAAATAAGTTAAATTAATTTGTTATCACCTGAATTATAACGTTTGAAAAAAAATTGACCACTTTTGCGATTAAAATATTTGTAAGGATTTGTTAAGAATGGTTCCGCATAAAAAATTAAATGACTAATGAACAAATAGTATTAGCCAATATTTATGCTTTTTGAATAATTTGGAACAAACACGAAGTGTACCGAATGAATAGCTGACAAAACTAAATATTAAACGCTAAATCAAGTTGTGAAAATTTTTACTTAGATCTTGTGATAACGCTTAATAATTTATAAATAGAAAATAGATGATAGCATAATTATCAATAATCTATATCAATAAATTAGCTAATAAATCCACTATTTTTTGTGTTTTTTTATTGACATACTGGTCTATTAATTTTCAAATTTGAAACCGCTTTATTCATCTGTTTGATCATATCTTTTGGACTTTGAGCAATGTAAACTTTGCCACCAGTGGCATTAGCAATACAGTCTATTTTGTGTTCACCGGCAATATCAACGATATTAATTTTTAACCTAGGCTTTTGCGTAGCAATATAATTCGCTAAGGTGCAAATGTTATTTTTTGTACAATTATCTTCGCCGTCACTAATAATAAGTATATAGTCATCACGTTTTACACCATCTAACATTTTGCTGGCTTTTTCTAGCCCGTTATATAAAGGTGTCCCTCCCCCTCCTGCTGCAGTTGGTGTTAATTTTTTAATTTTACGCTTTAGTGTTCCTCGGTTAGCATAATTATAAAATGGCGAAACATATGCTGCTGGGCAATTTGTTAGTGTCACAAGCGAGATATCAATGTTCGGTTGTATCTTATCAATGCTTGATGTAGCCACACTCTTACTACTTGATAAACGAGTTGGTAAGCGCGTCATTCGCTTTTCGTATTGGATTCTTTCCTGCTCGGACATATTCCTATAACCATAAGTCAAATATTGAAAATATTGCTCCACTTCTGATGGCGATTCATTCAATGTCACCGTCATGGATAATGAATTATCAAACACAATTGCCATTTTAGATGGATTAGGATCTTTATTCATCTCTTCTTTGGTTATACAGTTAGGTGGATTTTTTACCTTTGGTGCTGGCTCAGGTACAGGCACTGTCTCTGGTTTAGGCTCAGATGTTACAATTGGCGCAGGTTCTGATGTCGGCAAAAGATCTTGTGGTTCAACAACTGGCTCTGTTTTAGGTTCTACTTGTTTTGTTTCAACAGATGATGAAATAACTGGCGCTGGCTGCTGAGGGGCAACTGCCCTTTCTTTATCAAAGGGGTAAAATAAATACCAAAGGAAACTAGACAAACCAAGCAGTAATAAAGCTAAAAGTAAAAAATGCCACCAACGCCAAAATGGTTTAGGCACAATAACAGGAGCCGGTGCGGGCATAACAGGCTCTTCAAAGGCATTAATAATAACAGGATCTTCATTTATAACATAAATCTGATTACCTAAACTCTTAATTCTTGGAAGCCAAAACGAAATTAAACGCTGATCTTCATCGCTTAAGATCATCAATTTAACAGCTTGTTCAATATCATTAATACGTGTTTGTAATGTCTTAGCTATTTGATTTTTATGTGATTCATTAGCAATACTATCAAGTAAAACAGGTTGACCTTCAAGATTAGTATACCAGCCAATATATTTATTGTTATCAATTAACTTTGGTGTTGCTAAAATTGAAAACGTACGATCAGTTAAATGTGACTTTAGTAATAGTAGTAAGGATTTATATTGGTTTAGTAGAGAAATCTTCTCTGAATTATTATGTTCAAAGACAGTTCTAGTTATTCGTTGCATTACTAATTTAATCCCTTACATTTTACCTTTACACTAAAGCTACATTAATTTTAAAACATGCTCATAAGCAGAAATACAATTAATGCTATATGCATTTATATAATATTATTTCAACATAATTATTCACATAGCGGTTTGCTAATATTCATACTTGAAACAGCATTGTTCATTTGTTCAACTATTTGTTTTGGGCTTTGAGCTACATAAACTTTACCACCAGTTTGCTCTGCCACACAATCAATTTTATGTTGCCCAGCAATATCCACAATATTTATCTTTAAACGTGGCTGTTGGGTAGCGATTTTGCTCGCTAACGAACAAATATTAGCCTTGGTACAATTGTCTTGACCATCACTAATAACTAATATGTAATCATCACGGTTTACGCCATCAAGCATTTTGCTGGCTTGTTTTATCCCACTATATAATGGTGTTGCGCTGTTATCATCCAGTGGTTTTAACTTGTTGATTTTATTCTTTAAGTTACTTCTATTATCATAACTATAAAACGGTGTAGTTTGTGCTACAGGGCAAGCTGAGAGTGTAACTAATGCTATATTAACGTTTGCTTGAATTTTATCAATGCTTGCTAATGCAACTTCTTTGCTACTTGATAACCGATTAGGCAGGCGTGTCATGCGTTTTTCATAGGCATCAGCGTCTTCTAGCGACATTGAATAGAAATCAGTGTTCAAATATTTATTAATAGAATCTTGAGATTCCATCAACGTCAATGACATTGATGCTGAATTGTCAAATATCATAACCATTTTAGGTGCATCACTGTTACTGACAATCTCTTCACGAGCAACACAATTTTTAGGTGCAATGGCCGTTGGCTCTGATGTCGATTTTACAACGGGTTCAACTTCTTCTTTGCGGGGTTCCACAATAGGTTCTGGTTTCTTTTCTTCTACTGGTTGAGTAATGGCTGGCTCAGCAACTTGAGCCACAGGCTTTTGTTTTCCATATGGGCAAAATAAATACCAAAGGAGCCCAAACAAACCAAGCAATAATAAAGCTAAAAGTAAAAAATGCCACCAGCGCCAGAATGTTTTTGGTGGAATAATAGGAGGTGGCGCGGGAGGCAAAATCGGATCTTCAAAGCTATTAATGATAACGGGTTCATCATTAATAACATAAATAGGGTTACCTAAGCTTTTAATTCTAGGCAACCATGATGAAATAAATCCCTGCTGCTCAGCAGTTATTGGCATTGACTTAACTGCTGACTCGATATCGTTAATACGATCTTGCAATGTTTTTTCTATCTTACTTTTTTGTGATTGATTACAAATCTCACTCAATAAAGCAGGTTGCCCTTCTAAAAGCGTATACCAACCAATATACTGATTATCGTTAATCAATCTTGGTGTTGCTAAAATCGAGAAAGCACGCTCTGTTAAATGCGGTTTTAGCAGTGTTAACAAAGAGTTATATTGATCTAATAAAGACATCTTTTCGGAGTCATGGTGTTCAAAAGCTATCCGAGTTATTCGCTGCATTATTAATTTAATCCCTTATAGTTCAATTTTAGACTAAAACTGTACTCATTTTGAAACATGCCCATAAACAGAAATACAAATGATGCTAGATACATTTATATAGCATCATTTGAAAATAATTATTCACATAGTGGTTTGCTAATATTCATACTTGAAACGGCGCTATTCATTTGTGCAACTATCTGTGCTGGACTTTGAGCTACATAGACTTTACCGCCAGTTTTATTAGCTACACAATCAATTTTATGCTTCCCAGCAATATCCACAATATTTATCTTTAAACGCGGCTGTTGAGTGGCTATTTTGCTCGCTAACGAACAAATATTAGCTTTGGCACAATTGTCTTGACCATCACTAATAACTAATATGTAATCATCACGGTTTACACCATCAAGCATTTTGCTGGCTTGTTTTATGCCACTATATAATGGCGTTGCACTGTTATTATCTAGTGGTTTTAACCTGTTAATTTTATTTTTTAACTTACTTCTATTGTCATAACTATAAAACGGTGTAGTTTGTGCTACAGGACAAGATGAGAGTGTGACTAATGCAATATCAACGTTTGCTTGTATTTTATCAATGCTTGCTAATGCTACTTTTTTACTACTTGATAACCGATTAGGCAGGCGTGTCATGCGTTTTATATAAGCCTCAGCTTCTTCTGGCGACATTAAATCTTCTGTATTCAAGAATTTATTAATAGCTGCTTGAGACTCCATCAATGTAAACATCATTGATGCTGAATTATCAAATATCATAACCATTTTAGGTGCGTCACTGTTACTGACAATCTCTTCACGGGCGATACAGCTCTTAGGTGCAACGACCATTGGCTTTGAAGTTGGCTCTGAAGTTGGCTCTGATGTCGATTTTACAACGGGTTCAACTTCTTCTTTGCGGGGTTCCACAACAGGTTCTGGTTTCTTTTCTTCTACTGGTTGAGTAATGGCTAGTTCAGCAACTTGAGCCACAGGCTTTTGTTTTTCATATGGGCAAAATAAATACCAAAGGAGCCCAAACAGACCAAGCAATAATAAAGCTAAAAGTAAAAAATGCCACCAGCGCCAGAATGTTTTTGGTGGAATAATAGGAGGTGGCGCGGGAGGCAAAATCGGATCTTCAAAGTTATTAATGATAACGGGTTCGTCATTAATAACATAAATAGGGTTACCTAAGCTTTTAATTCTAGGTAACCATGATGAAATAAATCCTTGCTGCTCAGCAGTTATTGGCATTGACTTAACCACTGCTTCGATATCGTTAATACGATCTTGCAATGTTTTTTCTATCTTACTTTTCTGTGATTGATTACAAATCTCACTCAATAAGACAGCTTGCCCTTCTAAAAGGGTATACCAACCAATATATTGATTATCGTTAATCAATCTCGGTATAGCTAAAATTGAAAAAGTACGCTCGGTTAAATGTGGCTCTAGCAGCGCTAGCAAAGAATTATATTGATCTAATAAAGACATCTTTTCGGAATTATTATGATCACACATAAACCTTGCTATTCGCTGCATTGCGTAACTGTTTCCTTTTATTTCTTATACTGTTATAAAAAAGCGATTAAACAAAAATTTATATATTTAATGCCTTTTGCAACTGTTGAAGTTTTTTGTTTAACGTTTCTAACTCAACTTGCTTTTCAATTTGTGAATTATTTGAATTGTTAGCTTTTTTTAGTTGCTGTTCAATGTCTTTAACTTGAGCTTGTAGATCATCACGACCTTTAGCCTTTTGTTTAACTTCGTTTGTTAATTTAGTTAAATCATTTTTCAATTTTTGTTGTTGCGCTTGTTTTTGTTTAACACTTAATGAGGTATCGTTTTTCTGTTTTTCAATTGTCGCATAGATTTCTTTAAACTGCTGATTCGCTCTTACTTCATTTTCCAGAGTTTGCTTTTTCTGATCGATCCGAGCTTGGTAATTTCCTGAATAATTACAGCTAATTTTATCCATAATACCAATGTTAGTATTAGTCGGATCGCACTGTTCGGGAGTTGTTGAGCAACCAGCTAAAAAAATAAGCGGGCTGAGTAATAGAAGATGTGTTTTTTTCATAATTAGCTAACCTTAACTGCTGAACGTTGTTGTGTAACAAGATTAATTTGATTTTCAAGTACTGTAATTTGTTTATGTAATTGACTTATTTGTTTATCGAGTTTTGATACATTAACGCCTGATTGTTGTTCTTGAGAAGAGATTAAAACCCAATCATTTTCAACTTTTCTCATGCGTTTTAATTTATCATTTAAATAGGCAATATTAGCATCAATTTGCGTTAAATCATTTTTAGCTTGTCTTTTATTTAACGTATCTTTTTTGATTTGATTATTTAACACTTTAAGAGTCGCTAAATTTTTATCCAACACAGCTTTAGCTGTTTCGGTTACGGCTTGAACTTCGTAAGTATTTTGCTGAATGTCTTGGATGTAAACATCAAGGCGCATTTCGGCATTAGCATATTCAGCTCGTTTACTGTCAAGATAATAGTTAGCGCCCATCATCACACCACAACCAACCGCAGCAGATGCAATACAAACGCCAGCTTTTCCACCTGCTAACATACAACCAATACCGCCTAAACCCGCGCCAACAGCACAAGACTGCCACGCTGATTTACTAAAAAACTTAGCTGTGTTACTTTTTGTTAAAGCAGGGTCGGCATTTCTAGAGCTGACTCCTCCTCCCCCTTGGCAGCCAGTTAAAATAAGCGATACACACAAAAACAGCGTTACTATAATTTTATTCATCATCTTTTTCCTTTTATTTCATTGCATGTTTGTAGCCAAGCTGATCTCGCAATTTTCCCCGATTCAATATATTGATTAATATGTTTGAAATAGAGTTTTAAATAGTCACTCATATTAGCTTTGCCACTATTTTCTAAAATAAATTGAGTAGAGTTAACTTGATCATTAATAGTAACTTTCTCGTAATTTGACGCAGTATTAACAATAGTATCGGAATAATATTTCAATATAAAGTCCCGAGCATTTTTAGACTCATCAACAACTTGTTTCAAATTATTTAGCTTCACTTTTGAACACATATTGTCATCATCTAAAGTATCGCTTTCTTTTGGATCGCAAACCTCATTAGTCATTGTTCTATATAAATTGTCATTATACTCAAATTTACTGCTTAAATCAGAAACATTCGCACACAAAAATGCACCTAATTGTAATGCTGACTGAATGGATCGATCTCGTTGTTCATCACGAGCTTGGTTAGCACTACGTAACAGTGTATTAAGTTGATTTAATTCTTTTTTTGTTTTCTCGTCTTCCACTTGTTTGGTGATTTTTTCAAGCTCACTAACAACATTAGCATTTTCTGAGCTTTCCGTTTCGCTACCTAATTGGTTCCATTCTTTTTCTAACTCTTTGATTTTATCACTAGAATTCATCACTTCTGTTGTATAAACCAAACGAAACCCAACATCTTTACTCTTATAAGCACCTTTATCATCATAAAAAGGTTTTTCGGTACGAAAAGCACTGGTAGTTGATGATTCAGGTGTCAAATAACTACCACCACGCACTGTCATACCGCCTTGTTGACCATGATAACGATCGAGCTTATTCATTCGAAACGAATCAAACATCATTTCGCTTGCATTACCTAAGATATCAAATAAATCTAACGGATTAGGTTCAAGCCGTCCAATAAGTTGTAATTTTCCATTAGCTGACTTGGCACCAGAAAACCACGCGTAATTTTCAAGATTACCCGTCATTGGGAACCGTGATTCACGAAATTCTGATTCGGTTACTTTCGAACCACCTCGTGCAGCATATTCCCATTCGGTATTATTCGGTAAACGGACATAACCATTAGGCAAACTAATTGATTTTAGCTTTGACCGATTTTCAATTAACCAACGATTATATTTATTTGTAAAAGCTATAGCATCAAACCAACTAATATCAGTGATAGGAAAAGAGAGGTTCACTTTAGGTATTGGGCAGGTGTCATTCATTACAGATTGATATTGCAATACGGTAATTTCATATTTACCTATCAAATAGTACCGTTCTTTACCTGCATCAGAAAAACTTCCTGCTATATAGTTGGGTGTCGCATATTCAGCAAAACCAAGCTCTTTTTGATTACTTCCTAAAATAACTTTGACATCATCTAACGATTTATTGGTAGGAGTAAATACCTTTTTCATCACTAAACTACCATCACACGGCATGGGTAAAATGACATCATCTTTGGCTGGTTTGGGATTATAAAATTTACTGTCCCAAGGCTCAGCAAAGCTTAATGAGGGAAGTAAGCTTATTGTAGCCAATCCCCAATAAGCCAATCGAATACATTGGGGATAACTATGCTTCACGTAAGCTTTCTGCTGGTTGAATTTTAATAGCACGTCGCCCTCCTATAACCACAACGCCGCTTGATATAAATAAAGTCAGTAAAAAAGCAACGATAAGATGATAAAATTGTAATTGACTCACCACGGATTGTGAAATCAAATTTTTACCTAAAACTAAATTAAAGGCACTATTTCCTAATCCAAAAAGCACACAAGAGATAACAAAAGCTAAACAGCTTAAAATCATTGCTTGATTGATTAAATAAAGCATAATGCTTTTTGAACGAAATCCAAGTAATCGCATAAAGGCAATATCTTTGCGTTTACGTTCAATATTTGATAAAAATGCCCCTGTAAATGACAAAATACACCCTAAAACAGCTGTAATTGCAATGACACTAAAAATAAAATTGAGCACTCGATCGATTGCTTGCATGTTTTCAATCGCATTAGCTTGTGTACGCGTTTCTATATTTTTTTCTCGTAATTTAAAGGCTAATGGGGCGACATTATCTAGTGAATTGGCATAAATACGGGCTCGCGCAAACGAAGTATGTTTTGGCGGATTTGATTGCCCAGTAGACGTTAAAAAAATATCACTTTGGTAGCCATCATAAAAATCTTCTATGGCAATAAGTAAATCTAAAGAAACAAAAGCAGCTGCTCGACTATAACGACTCTCGGGAATAATATCTACCACATCTAATGTGGTTATGCCTTTTTCCAGTTTTCCATCAAGCTGCCTTGTTATCACCATTTTCACACGACTACCGATAGTTGCTTGCATTTTTTCTGCCGATAATGCGCTTAATATAATTTGATTTTTATTATTAAGCAAAGGCGTAGCTTCTGTTATTGGATCACCTGTAGCCGTAGGAATAATTTCGGCATTATTCACAAAATGACTCGCATCTTTCATTAAATCAGCTTGTGTATTTAATGAGCGTGTTAGAGGGATAACAAAAGCCGTTTCAGGCTGTTTTTTTATCCACTCAAACATTTCACTCGTAAACTGTAAATTACCAACGATTTTGACTTCTAAATTTTGTGGATCATTAAGTAATTGTTCTCTAAGTTGAGAAACCACACCATATTTTAAGCTAAATAACAATAATAATGGCGTAATCACTGAGATCACCGAGGCAATAATACAAAACGAAACTTTTTTGTCATACCATAAGTCAGCTAAAGATAAGCGAGTAACAAGTAACCATTTTAATATTGCTTTAGTCATTTTTTACGCCTTATCTTGTAATGGTAAAAATACTGAGGATTGGGGGGAAGTTAAGTTAGCTGATAAAGTAAATAACCCTTTGCTTGCAATGCGTTGCCAATCGTGCGTTACAATCATCACAGCAATATTGTCTTGCTGAGCTTGCTCAATAATTAAATCAAAAAGTAAACTTGCATTATAGGGATCCAATGCCGAGGTTGGCTCATCGGCAAGTAATAATGCCGGTTTATGAATAATGGAACGAATAAAAGAAGCGCGTTGCCTTTCACCAATAGATAACTGTTTAGGATATTTGTTTAGCAAATGGTCAATTTTAAGTTTTTGCACTAGATAATCAAACCGGCTGTTATCCACTTTTTTTTGTAATAACTTCAATGATAATAAAATGTTATCACGAACTGTCAAAAAAGGTAGTAATCCACCTGTTTGTAACATAAAACCCAAATACTGAGCTCGAATATCAGCCAGTTTATCAAGCTGGTTTTGCTCGATTAGCGTTGCAATGTCGATTGCATAATTATCAACAATCAATTTATAGTGGTCAATTTCATCTGGTTTTAAAATCATTCCTACCATTTCAAGTAATGTGCTTTTGCCTGCACCACTATCGCCCTGAATAACAACAACTTCACCAGCTTTGACGGTTAGCTCTGGCAGGCAAACACTAAAAAAGGATTTACCTGTTGTGCGCAAAATAGATAACTGCTTAATAGTTAACATATGTCTAAGGCAACATTTCTAATGGGATAGGATAAACATTTTCGCGAGGATCGCTGCCTTCGGCTAACGAAATCCAACGATCGACATCGGCATTACATTTTTGATAGTAACGAATTTTACTATTTAAATTACGGATAAATTTTTCTTGCTCAAGCCCGCTCATGCTTTTCCAAGTATCTTGGTCAAGCCCTGTCACATCACTTTTATATGGAATGTTATCTAGATATTCACCAAGCAGACCTAAATCAGCAATTTTGGTCACAGAATCTGATTTTAATTTACTTGGATCTTGCCCCATTGCAGCAGCAACAGAGCGAAGCTGGGAAAACATATCATCGGCTGAAATTAACCCATCATTAGCCGCATTAGCAATTTTGCTGACAATATCACTCAAATCACTAAGTTGCGATTTAGTTAATAATATACGAGGCTCGGCTGTTGGAATCGTCGGTTTAACGAAATCTTTATCTGCAATCCACGCTTTAAAAACGGTTGGCGCTTTAGTCCCTTTGGTATCGCCTAAATAAGCTAACTGCATGGCCTTACTGAGTAGCAATGCATCTTTTAACATATCAGAATTATCATCTTTTGCATTAAGTGCATTGCCGACAGAAGCCTCGCCTTTATACGCAAGCTTAACTTGTTCTGATAAGGCTTTTGCCAGCAAGTCAACTTTTTGGCCAAACTGATGTACATCTCCCGCATTAACAGGATAATAAAGCGATTTATGAATGAAATCATTATAAGTTAGATCCGAATATTGCGTTGCAGCAATCTGATGATCTTTTTCACCACTTGGCGTTTTTAAATGTAGTGCGTAAATAGCGACGCCCTTATGCTGAGCTTCAAGTCTTAATTGCGCAGCATCCATTCCTGTACTAGAAAGTTTATCATCACCGGGAATTGCACTAGCATCTGTTATCAAAATCATGTAACGCGCGCCAAAGCTATTCCAATTAATATCATTTAATGCTTGAGCAACCCCAGCATAAGAATCTTCGGCAAAATATGCGGTTGATACAGAAGCTTGTTTAAGCGAAGCGCTTAGCTGTTTAAAATCCTCTTTATCTTTCACTTTATTGGGATCGGCAAAAAGTTTAGAAACAAATTCAAGTTTATCCGAGGCCTTTAAACTCGATCGAAATGAAACCAATCCAAATTTAACTTGATCTTGTAAATTTTCTTTTTCAATGTGCTGATAAACTCGCGTTACCGCTTCTTTAGTTCTTGAAATATAAGGATCCATTGAAATAGTGGAGTCAATAACAAACACAATGGCGGCTTTAAATGGAGCAACTTGATTAGTGCTATCATCAGTAGTTTGACCATTAGCTGGTTTTGTATTATTTTTTACCAATGAATCCTGTTTACTTACTGATGCTACTTCTAGCACTCGCTCATAAAAACCTTGCCCATTCATAACCTCTTCACCTTGTAAAATAGGTAATAAATAGAAGTTACTTTTAAAATCAACAAACTCTTTAGGCTCTTGAGCAACCACATCTGAAGCTGGCTTATTGGCTTTTAACGTGTCACGAATAGGCTTTAATAAAACCTCTGGCTTATCAGCATCAACAATAGCGGTTAATGCAGCCTTATCTTTGAAAAATAACAAAGGATCACGATCAACAGGGTTTGTAAAAACTAATGTCATTTGCATATTCCAAGCAACTGCACATGAATTATTAATCCAACCTATCGTTTTTCCATAAGAATCAGGCCCAACTTTAAGCCATTGCTGATTATTGTCGTTTTTACGTTCATAAACATAATAGCGTGAAAATGCTGGCACAGATTTGCCGGTAGGATCTGTAATATTATTTTTTAATTCACACGTTGGTGTGCTTAATACACGCTGATATAAGGTTTTTTTACCTTCTTGTTTGAGCGGTTCAGCTGCCGAAGCTATCCAAGGTACACAAGCGAGGCTTAGACCAATAACGAGTTTTGAAATTGCTATTTTTTTCATATCCTTTCCTCACTATTTTTGCAATTCAGCTAAGCGATTTTTGGCTAGGGTATTATCAGGATCATGATTCAAAGATGTTTCATACCAATAAATAGCGGTTTCTTTATCTGCTTTAAAGCAACTATTATTTTCATAAAACTTCTCGTCGTACTCTTTAGCATAAAGTATAGCAATCTTCGCATTTTGCTGAGCTTGATTTGCATATAATCGTTGAGCAATATTACATTTTTCAGCTTTTTTAGCTTCAGTAATTATCTGAATAATTGCATCAACTTCTGGCTTGGTTTGTAAACATTGTTGAATAAAAGTTAAGTCATTGGTAAAACCATTATTTAAACTGCATTGGGCACTAATTTGCACCGGTGTTATTGGTTGTGATTGCTTTTTGAAAAAGAAAAAATACCAAGTAGCAAAAGCAATCCCGATTAACATCATAAAACCAATTATAATAGCAACGATTAATCCTAAGCGACTTTTCGGTTTAACCGATTCAAGCGGTATTTCAGGTTCAGGCTCTGGTATTGTTTCCGTTTCAACAGGTTCAGCCAGCATTGTCTTCTCAGTATCCATGCTCGACTCTTCAATTAATGGCGTCTCTTCTTCAACAATAGATTCGTTTGCTAATTCTGGTTTTGCTATAACTGGTTCGTCATTAGGTAATGCTGCCTGCACATTTAATGCCGTTGATGCAAACACGGTGTCAGCAATACTAACAACCCCGCCATCAATATAATTCTCATTTTGTTTATCACGAATTTGTATAAGAAAACGAACCTGATTTCCCTGTGACAACAAAGTGTCAACCAACCATTCACTGACTTGCCCTGTTAGCTGTTCATTCTCTACAGACATATTTTCAACTGTATGCCAACTTTTTTCAGGAGCCCACTGATTCAAATCAGATAAATAGTACCCATCCTGATTACGTTGTATAAGCATATCAATTTCAGAACTGCCTTTCCATTTTTGAGCTAAAAACTTCGCAACACCGGGTTTATAACCATCTAATTCAATTCTTAATGCCATGATATCCTCTATTTTATACCCAAACTTTGAGCATCATTCACTCTATCGAGTGATAAGCCTTTTATTCAAAAAGGCTCATTTACTATATTTAGTCAATACGTTATTATTTATTTTTAATTAATCTGCGATTGCTTGAAAAAGCCAAGAATTTCGCCTAATCGACTATTTTGTTCTTGACTAATTTCTCGCCCTGCATGGTGGCCTACATTTTCTTGCGCAAGCACCGCAAACGCAATAAACCAATCAAAGATCGCATATTGAGAATAATTTTTAGTATTATCGTCTAGCTTTGGTAATGAATGCGATGATTGAACATTAAATTCACTTAATGGTGAAGAAAATATTGGCTTACCTTGATTAACTTTGCTCATTGGTATATCAGTTACTTGACCTTGAATAAAACCTAACCAAGCAATAAAGTCTGCCAGTAAATTATGAATAGTACTGATTTGCCTAGACTCAAGATCATCACGTTTACTACCCATATTTTCATTATTCAAAATATGCTCACTTAAACTTGCTTCAAGTTTCATGCGATTCGCAGCAGTAATAAGTTCTTCTATAATAAAAGAAAGTGATTTTTGAGTAATTCCAAAAAACTGTAAAATATGTTTATCTAAAACGATATTTCTTAAATGCTCTAACCATGCCGAAAAAACCGTTTTTGCAAACTTTGATTCTGTTGTTAATATAGTTGCTTGTTTGGTAGTTAACGATGAATTCACATCAGAAAATAGTTCAAAATCCGCATTTAATCCGAAATCATTTGATAAATTATCTAACAAATTATCATTACTATCTTGCTGTGTTTCATTTTCTATCGTATTAGAATGATAAAGTGCTCGAATTGTTTGATCGGGTAATTCAAACGTTTTAAGTAGTTCGCCTAATAATAAAGCTTTATTTTGTAGTTCTTTAACAACATTAGCGATAACTTGTTTTTTCTTAACGAGCTCTTCATTACTATCTGCTTGATACCAAGTATCAAAACGCATATTAATAATGTAATCAATTTTTTCATTAAGTTGTTCAACAATCCGCTGTTGTTTAACTTCAGTTATAGCAACTTGTTCTAAGTATTGACTAATTCGCCCTATACCGCCATCATTGAGTTTTAGCATAGCATCCCACGCTTCCTCTGGCTGAAAAACATATTCTTTAATATCACTATTTTGAATAAATGTGCTTCTTAATACATTCATTTTATCTTGATAATTTTCATTATAAGCTTGTTCTTGGCAAGTTTTTGAATCGACATTTAAAAATGGCACATCAAATCCAGGTTTGCGAACTAAGAAGACATTATTAAATTTATGCTCGTTGGACCAGTTACTTAGCCAATCATAACTACCAAAGCGTTCTAAAATAGTTTGTTGTAGCAAACCACCTTTACCCCAACTATTTTTAAGATTATCTTCTGATAGTGTTAATGAGGTACCAATGCGTTTATCAAACATAGTGATTGCCCATAATAAACCCGCTTTTTTAGTGGCTCTTTTTTCAGCAGTTTCACCTTGAGTTTTATCAATCCAACGCTCAAGAACGGGACCCACATCATTAACATCAGATTGTTTATCTGACGGTGTGCAAACAACTAGCACGTTCATCTCTTGGCTATCTGTGTATTTTTCGAAAAGATAAGCAACTTTGCCTCGCAATAAAAGCTGAGCAATAGGGTTACCTTCTTTAACATCTGAAACTGAAACCAAGTTTAAGCGACCACGATATCCAGGAAAATCGAGCAAATCGACGTTTTCAAAGGTTGGCACTCTGGTTTTATTAACTAAGGGGAAGAGTAATTCAGCGGTTAGAAAAGCCAGTTGAGCTAAAGAGATATCTGTCGGCACTCCATTGAACGGCGTTATGGTCACTGATGAATCTTTATTAGTGTTCAATCGTTCAAGAATATCAACATTCATAATACTGTCTATTTGTGATTTAGTGCCATTATTATCTTTAACTAATACAGAAAGTGGCGCATACACAGTTTCAACATGACCTAAACTCGATAGTGTTGTGGCTAATTGAGTATAAATTGTAGTGAGCTCAGCAAGCCCACCCCACAAAACAGCCAATAACTCCCCTCGCTCAGCTATTGGTAAGTAAGGGAGCAACAGGATGACTTTTTCCCAATATCCCCCTTTCAACTCATCAAGGGAATTACCAAAGTTTTCAGATAAGTAATCATAAAGATCAACAATATCGTCTTCGTTAACACCGCCTACATAACTGGTCTGTTTTTTAGTTTCTAAACGTTGAATCAACTGATTTAGCTGTACTAACTCAATTTTATTGGAGACTTTTTGTTGATCAAAATCCTTAAAGTAAGCATTTATCAAGATTTTGACAATTTCTATCTCTTTAAATAATTTCAATTCTAATGGATAGTTAGGTATGCCACCTTTGGCAATACGGCTAAAGCGGGTAACAAGGCCTGTTGCCTCTTTGCCACTTCCGACTGGGTTAACGTGATCGATAAAATCGAGAACTTCATTATCCACAATGGTTTCAAGTTTACCATTTTCACCAGCGGCTAATGCTGAAATAAGATAAGATTTGCCCGCTTGTGATAACCCAAAAAAACCAACTGCAACAGATTTGGCAGAAACATCACCTAATCGTTTTGCACTATTACGCAAACGGCGCAAATCCAGAATTAAATTATCGGCTTCACTATTTAAACGTTTGGATGAATGACGTGTTTGATGCACCCATTCAATAGCCTTTGCGGACGCTTGATAGACCTGATCCCAAGATTTAGGAAGTTGTTCATTTAAGTTATTCATCGTTTTATCATTCCACTATCAAGCCAATATTGTGCACTAATTAAACCAGAGTTAACCATTGTGTTTAAGCTGAGTTTAATATCCTGATTTTTATTACAAGCCCGCCCGTCAGAGGCTTTTAAATCTTTAATATAAAAATTTTCAACCATTTTTTGTTTGTTCTTTATACCTAAAGTCACTTGTAACACCACACCTTCAGCACTCAATCGTTTAGCCACGTCACTATTTTCAATTGTCAAAATATAGATAGGCGATGCAGGCCAACGGTCAACTTCAAGCTGCCTAAATCCAAGCCTTGTGGTTCCTCTAATTTCAAATGATAGTTCAGGAAAATCATAATCAGGATTATCCAAGTCAATATCTTGGTAATAGACATTTTCCTTTTTAATCATATTCAAATTATCTAGCAGCCCAATGTATTTAACAGTTGAATATAAATCCATATTAGATGATCTAAAATAGAAATTAGGTAATCGTAAATTCTTGCTTAAAAAGCACAGCATAGCTCCCACTGCGGCTGTCGTTTTAGGATCATCAATACGTTCTTGTTTATGGAATGGGTACCAGCTACCAGTGTGATATCCGTGTAATGGTAAAATTCGCCCAGCAGGTATTGATAACCGTGATCGAAAATAACTTTGAATACCCGGTAAACGCGAAGGACGACCAGTTAATAAAAGCACATCACATTGATAACAGCTAATAATTTCCGATAGTGCATCAAAGGTTTTACAAATATTGTAATAATCACCACGAATAAACAAATAATGAATACGTTTTAAGTTAATTTCGATAGTTAAATCAAGCACCGAAAAATCAGGATTGTTTAATGCGCGCTTAATTGGATCATTAATAAAACTAAGCACGTTATCCGTCATAATGTTATGGTGTAATAATTCCCTAAAGGTAGAGCGATACACATGCTGTTCTGCGTGTAACGGATCGTAAAGCTCATACGCTTTTAATATTTGTAAACCAACAGGCGTAAATAACTGTAAAGTAAGTTGCTGACGCAATACTGCATCTTGTATAGATAGTTGTTGTGAGCCAATAATTGTGGATAAAATTGGATTCGGGTCAGCAATGCCCGCTTGTTTTAAGCCATTTGTTAAAGCCGTTAACACGGTATCTTGGATAATATCAAGCAAGATATCATCACCAGCAACTTTAAATCCATCACGAAAACGTTGTGTAGGTACGATATAGGCATTACTACTATTGGTTTGCGCACTGACGCCGTAGTCTAATTGATAATCATTAATGACTAAATCGGTTGTACCACCACCGATATCAACCGTTGCAATGGTCAGTTTTTGTTTATTTTCTTTGTCTGGGCGAATCATGGAAGCAATAAATTCTTCACTACGTCCATTATAATTATTTTGTGTCTCATTAAAAAGGTACACAACTTGACCGCACGTTGCTTCATCCCATTGAATATAAACTTCAGGGATATTTGGCCAAACACTTTGTAATTGCTCTGGATTATTGAAGTCAATATTGTCATCTGAACTATCCCAACCAAGGCTTTTCCAAACCAAGCCGATTGCTTGATATACACAGCTTTTGAATATAGCTTGTTCAGGCTTAGGCATCGCTGGAGGAATCGTTAAAATAATTGAACGTAAATTACGCGGTGTTTTAGCATGTTCAAGTTTATTACGTTGGGCAACACTATTGATTTGCATTAATGCGTGCATTAATACTTCGCAGAGCATAAATGTCATCAAAGAACTGCGAGAATATTTTGGATGGAAAACGGGCATTTTGCGATCATATTCTTCTTGAATATCATTGCTAAGAATGTGTAACGCTTCCCCATATTCATTAATTAAACTTGAAAAAGGCTCTGCGGTTGCAAACGGTTCATGATCGCTTTTGACATAATGAGAGTTAAAACGCCAACCTTGTTCGTATTTATCTTGATCCCACAAATAACGTTTTGGACTTGAAAGCCCAGTTGCCCCCTCATTGCCCTCCCGCCTACTGGCAAGCCGGCTTGCTTCTTGACCAACACGAACAATGCTTGGCCAACGAAACGTATCTCGTCGCCCACTTTGCAAAGAAAAATGCTCTTTACCAAAAAAGGTTTGGGAAAATTCTACTCGGCTTTCAAATGGTTCATTATAAATATGCTCTGGTTGCGTTAAATCCCGAATTTCAAGCTCATAACGATGGTTTAAACTATCTTTATCTTGAACATGATCTTCAATTAAAATGCCGCAAGTGCGAGAGTTTCCTACATCTAAAATCATGTCAACAGGAATTGATTTCACCAAATCATTTTTAGTATTTGAGACAATTTTAATTGTCGGTAAATGTAATGAGTCGGCAAGTAAATGGATGATATTAAGATAATGACCATAATAAGCTTTATTTTTCATCTCTATATTAAGATCATCTCTGTGAATTTTTAAGCGCTGGGGATCACCCGCCAACTCTTGAAAAAGATCAATTAACCAATTGGTGATCCATTTTAGTTCTAAATACCAGGAAATGTGATCTGAACGATGTGCTAAACTAAATACGGCACCAGTCATTACATCATTTTCCGTTGGTGCAAGGTAAGCCACATCTTGTAAATTAGCAAACACTTTTGTATCAAAAGCAAAAGTAATTCGATGTGTATTACCATCGGGATCTTCCCCTTCAGGAATACTAACAATTCGAACTCGGCTCCAGTTATGAGGTCCTTTATCAAAGCGTTCAGGCGGTATTGAGCGTAAAACAGGCACTGGTAACCAAATACCGTCGTATAATTTTAACGATTGCTCAACACTTATTTCTTGTGTTGGATTAACGGCAAATGTTGGATTATCTGGCGAAAAAAATTGACCATTATCCACATCTTCAATCAATCTAATCAGTGCGCCACTTTCGGAGGGATCAATAAAGTTACCATTAACTCTATTGCGCCAATAGTTATCTTTCCAATCAATTTTAAGAGCAAAGTCAAGAAACTGAATACCGCTATTCATAATAAGTGTCACTTCTTGACCATAATTGCGTAATTCTGGAAGCATATACAACCTTTATTGTTTTTTCATCGTTATTGGGAATGCAGTCCCATTATTATAAATTCCTTGGCAATTGGCTTTATTATCCTTGCCTTGCGTACATTGAATTTTTGGTAATTGATATTTGGTATTGTCACTACAAACAGCCTCAGTGTTACCTGTTATATCTAAATTAGCGTTTTTAATGCCAGTGCTAACATTACCTGTACATTTTACACCATCACTACGTGTTATAGTCACTTCACCATTGCCATCATTAAAGTTATAACTTAATTGCAATGGCTTGCCGGTAGCTTTATCTTGGATCCCCCCGTTTGCAGACCATTGACCATTTAAGAAATCGGTGGTTCCTTGCTTGATTGCATCAGTAGGCAAAGCTAAATGGTCAGCCTGATCAGCAGCTGAAGTCGAGTCTGATTTATTATTTTTATCGGTTGGAGAAGTCGTTTGGTCAGTGCCATCTTGGCTATTTTTCTCGTCAACATTATCTTTTTGATCCGGATCGGGAACATTGGATTTTTCATCCTTTCCATCAGTTTTATCCAGATCTGGAGATGGTATCGGCCCATTTTCATTATCTTTAGCATCTGGTTTTGGAGTATTCTTATCATCATTTGTGCTATCAGCTGGTACAGGATGATCAACCGAATCACCAGTTGCATCAGCATTAGTAGGAACACGATTAACATTATTCGTATCACCTAAAGTTGTGTCATTTGGTATCACGTTATTGGTCGCGCCTAACCGATTTTCTACAACGACATCTTTTGGCTCAGTTTTTAATGCAACGTTAGGTTTTTTCTCATCTTGTTGTTCATTTTTTTCTGCTTGATTAATTGGAGCATTTTCTAAAGACAAATTTGGATTAATTGATATTTCAGGTTTTAACCAACAACCACGCAATAAAAACAATGCTAGCAAAAGCAACAATAAAGGTAATAATCCCAGTAACCATATCCACCAACGCTTCCACCATGGTTTATTATTAATAGGTGTCTGAACTGGAGGCACCGTTGCTGTTGATGCAACTTTTTTTGCGGGTTCTAAACAATAGAATGGAGAATTAACTTGAGGTATGTGCGGATAAACAAATCCCCAAAAAGTAATAACGGGTTTGTCATTAACGATATAAACAAATTGATTACTTGGAAAACGTATCGCCATCAAATTAGGCTCAGCGCTGTCGGCATTATTTTTGGGATCATAAATAAGGCGGCTAAAAAGGAGTTGATCCCCTTCTAAATTAGGATTACTCGCTAGTTGCTTACCGAAATTCATCACTTTATGTTCAAATTCTCTAAGCAAAGTTAGTGCTGATTCTTGCTCAGACTCGCTAGCAGAGCTCCAAGGTACGATATAATATTGGCCATCAGGCTGGTCTGAGTCAAAAGGAATATACCAATCAATAATATTGCCTTGATCATTACGTTGGGGGATAGCTAAACAATCAGCATATTGCTTACCTAATTTAACTCGAAACATTTCGCGGATTTGAGTTGCAACGAGATAGGCAGCCTTACCATCATGCCCTAACATTTTGAAATCTTTGATATCACCACTTCGAAGTAATGTATTTGCCATATATTCCTTTTTATTCCTTAATTTTATTTATCTTTTTATAGGATTATATCAATTCTAACAGAAAAACTTGAATGTTGTAATTGGTTTGCTAGCCGATATTATGAGCTTTTCATCTGTTTTTTAACTCAAAATACAATCAATTCATCATAAAAAATAATAGGTTATATAAAAATTATTTTAAAAAAGCCACGCGATTATCCGGTTAATTTTATCCAATAAGCGCAATTGCTATTATTTCTGTTTTATACTAAAACGTATGAATTATCCGAAACCTCTCTACAAAAATTCACTTTATAAACTCATCATCTGTTAAAACGCGTAATGGTTGCATATCACTTTCACCTTTTATAACCAATGTAGGATCTGACCGTAAACAAGCACCGCCATAATGCCCACCAACAGTAAAAGTACATAACTGTAGATACCGCTCATCGACCTTAGGTAAACACCATAATTCTTGATAGATGTTTTCTTGTTTTGCAAATTTACCCAGTGTTTTATCAAGCACTTGTTCTTTACTATTGACTAATTCAATATTGCTACCCCGCCGTCCTGCGATCGGTTTAATAGCATAACCTTTTTTAATTAGGTTTTCATTAAGTTCAAAAGTCGATTCTAATAAGTAACGGTGGTTAGGAAATAATGACCATAACACAGGTAAAATAGCTTTATTACTTGGAATAACCGTCCATAATGGCTCAAAAACAGACACTTCTGGCCGTAATAATACATCAATTAATCTCACTGAATTTTCAGGGTGCCCTGTACGAATAGGTAACCCAGCAACTTGTGCTTCACTTTCTTCTCGAAGCTGTTCTAAAACCGTTTCCCAAGCCCATGTTTTCCAGACACAAGTTACTTGACGGCCTTCATCATCCACAAGCCGCCCACGTTTATCCCAACATAGCCCATTAAGGCCCCGTAAAATCTTACTACTAAATCCAGCTTGAGTAAGAGCACTTTGCATAAATAGTGCATGATAATTTTCTTCACTATCATTGTCTTGCATAATATGAACAAAAGGTTCGGCGTCACTATGCACCCAACAGTTAGCTAAAGAATTAAGTAGGCCACAACTAGGATCAGTTCCTCGGGTTAATCCCGCTTGGATTGCCCATTTTTGTAAAATATGCCCCGCTTCCGTATGACAAGAGGCCGAATCGGCATTATATTCATAAACTTTAAAGCCACGCTCATCCATACAGAAATCTAATCGTCCAGTAATCATTTGATAACGGCGTTGCTGCCAAGAAAGACGTAATCTTGGCCATAATATTTCAGGAACATTAAAATTAATTAATAAATTATTATCCTTTAACACCTTGTCGGTAGCATGTAAATACATTAAATGTAATTCGTTTGTTGCCCGAATTAACTCTTGTTCGGCACTTTCTGAAATGGTGAAATAACGATATTGATCATCATGGCTAATCGCATGACCTGCTGCTAATACATACGCATTTTCTAATGGGTCTGATTCATTTAACCATTTTTTAGCAAATTGGCTTTCATTTTTAATATGAGCGCTGTGGATTTCAAGTAAAGGCTTAGGAATTGTTGGTTGTGGTAAAGTATATTCGGTTTTGTCAGTTTGAATCATCCAACCTAAGATTTTCGTGTCATCAAACGTATCATGTAATTGATAGCCCTCATTGCTCACTGTCATTTTAAGTTCGCGCGTCCATTGTTGCCCAATGGGTAAGCGGGTATGTATTACATTTTGCTCAGCTATCCTAATTTTATCTTCAAACACTTCAGTAATAACAGCGACATGACCTGTTCTATCAAATACACCGCCATCATCCCATATCAATAAAGATCCTGCTTCTGGTATTTTTTTACTGCCATTAGCATACGCCTGTAAAGGTAAAATGGCTTCGTTAACAACTTGCCTTAAAAAGCGTAGTGAAAAAATTTCGTGAGCCATACCCACATCAGTAAATACAATACCGTAATTTAAGAATAAAAATCGCCTTGCAAATTCAACACATTGCCATTTATATCCCATATACTCATACCCAGAATAGCTACGAAATGATGCATCAGTCGGGTATTGGGTTCGATCCAATGTTTCATAATCAGAAGAATAAATGGCAACGCCACCTGGCGCATAACCTAATAATGTTCCGAAAGGTTCTTTATCACTGAGCTGAGATAACATATTGTATTAACCTTATAGAGAATGAATAGCAAGATACATTTATCAAGCTGTTAGAATTTTCTTATCATAGATCAAATTATAGCCTTTAAAAAGCAATGTTTATATTTCATTACTTGAAGAAGACTAAATTGCCTATATATAGTGACTATTCTTAGTAGTCTTACTGATACATTGCTCCAATTAAGTGAGAAAAATACAATTATGCAAAAAACAAAATTAAATGAATTATTAGAGTTTCCTTGTTCTTTTACCTATAAAGTCATGGGAGAAGCAAAGCCAGAGCTGGTAGACAAAGTGGTATCAGTGATTCAACGCCACGCTCCTGGTGATTATACGCCATCAATTAAACCAAGTAGCAAAGGTAATTATCATTCTGTGTCAATTACTATTAATGCCACTCATATTGATCAAGTTGAAAATCTTTATAAAGAATTAAGCGAAATCGATATTGTTAGAATGGTTTTATAATATTTTATTTTTTATTAAAAATAGAGTCTTATTTTCACAAATAAGACTCTCTATTGATTATAAAATAGGTTGAATTGAATCAATCCGATAGCTAAAAAATTGAGAAAAATCGGCACGTTACTAAAAATAAAAAAATTCAATAAAATCAATGGGTTTTCTGAATGTTTTTTAGTAAAGTTTATGATATATTGTCTTTTAGTTTATTGTTGTATAAATAGAAAAATTAACCTAATGAATTAAAAAAGCGCAAGATCATGTTAACCCTCTTGCGCTTTTAATCGATAACGAATTATCCCAAAATTTTCGCTAATTGTTCTGTTACTTGAGCGACAGGCTGTGTTCCATCAACACGGAAATACTTTGTGCGTCCCTCTTTTGCTTCATGCTGATAATAATTAATAAGTGGTTTAGTTAAATCATGATATTCAACAAGGCGTTTACGAACGATCTCTTCATTATCATCTTTGCGAATGGTGAGGGGCTCACCTGTCACATCATCAATGTTTTCAACCTTTGGCGGATTATGGCGAATATGGTAAACACGACCTGAAGCAGCATGAATACGACGGCCACTCATACGATCAATAATCACTGCATCGGGCACATCAAATTCAAGTACATAGTCAACGTTAATGCCAGCTGCTTTCATTGCATCTGCTTGCGGAACGGTACGTGGAAAGCCATCTAATAAAAACCCATTTGCACAATCACTTTGCGCAATACGCTCTTTAACCAATGCAATAACAAGCTCATCGGTAACCAATTTACCTGCATCCATTAACTCTTTTGCTTGCAAACCAAGAGGCGTACCCGCTTTTACCGCTGCACGTAACATATCACCCGTTGAAATTTGGGGAATACCGTATTTTTGCATAATAAATTGTGCTTGAGTTCCCTTTCCTGCTCCTGGTGCGCCTAATAAAATAATTCGCATAAAATAACCTCTTATGGCTTTAAATATAGATACAATTTTCTATTCTGGTAAATAATGAAATATCACTTTACTGCTGGAGATTAAGCCATCAGTGTGACAAATATAGTTTATAGCGCCACAACCTTTAACCATTTGAGCACTCTGCTGGCAAATGGGGCAGACATACTGTTCTAGGTAATGCTGTTTGCAATGAGGACAGTCGTAATGTTGTGGCGACACAGTACTCATTTTATTATGGCATTTTGGGCAAATACCTTCTTGCCCACCACCATCAACGCTCTTTTTTGTTGTCATCAGCTATTTACGACCTCGTACATGTTTCATTAAACGGCGACGTTTACGTTGTTGAGAAGCCGTCAAACTATTCTTACGCCCTTCAAATGGGTTGGCTCCTTCTTTAAATTGAATTCGAATTGGTGACCCCATAATTTTTAACGATCGTCTAAAGTAGTTCATTAAATAGCGCTTATAAGAATCAGGTAAATCTTCAACTTGATTACCATGAATCACCACAATTGGAGGATTATAGCCACCCGCATGTGCATATTTTAATTTAACGCGACGCCCTCGAACCAAAGGTGGCTGATGATCGTCTTGCGCCATTTGCATAATCTTGGTTAATAAAGCGGTATTAACTCGGCGCGTTGCACAATCATAGGCTTCTTGAATGGAATCAAATAAATTACCAACGCCACTGCCATGAAGTGCCGAAATAAAGTGTACACGTGCAAAATCAATAAAATCTAACCGATCATCTAACGTTGACTTTACTTGCTCTTTAATATCTTGAGATAAACCATCCCACTTATTAACGGCTATCACAAGTGATCGCCCACTATTAATAATAAAACCAAGTAATGATAAATCCTGATCAGATATACCTTCTCTGGCATCTATAACCAAAATAACAACGTTAGCATCTTCAATTGCTTGTAATGTTTTAATAACTGAAAACTTTTCGACAGTTTCGGTAACCTTTCCGCGTTTACGAACACCTGCGGTATCAATCATGACATATTCACGATCATCACGTGTCATAGGTATATAAATACTGTCACGCGTCGTACCCGGCATATCATAGACAACGACGCGTTCTTCACCTAAAACTCGATTAGTGAGTGTTGACTTACCAACGTTCGGTCTACCAACAATAGCAACTTTGATTGGCTGGTTAATCAGTGACTCAGCATCATCTTCAACATCATCATAAGCATCAAGAAGCTCATCATCGGTAGGCTCATCAGACAAAACCTCATGCTGATCATTTTCAAAATGAAAAATAGGATCTAATACCGTTTCGATTAACACATTAACACCACGACCATGACTTGCTGCAATCGGATGAATGTTACCTAATCCTAAACTATAAAAATCAGAAATAGCGCTATCAGCATCAATACCATCAATTTTATTAGCAACTAAAAATGTTGCTTTTTGACGAGAACGAAGATGTTTAGCAATGGCATGATCAGCAGGCATAGCACCAGCTCTTGCATCAACTAAAAAAAGCACAATATCTGCTTCTTCTATTGCTTGTAAGGATTGTTCAGCCATAAAGCTTTCAACCCCATCCTCGGTGCCATCAATACCACCAGTATCAATGACGATATATTCATGCCCTTTGATCTCTGCGCGCCCATACTTACGGTCACGCGTTAATCCAGGGAAATCAGCTACTAAGGCATCTCGAGTTCGAGTTAATCGATTAAATAAAGTCGACTTTCCAACATTCGGACGACCAACTAGTGCGACAACAGGTATCATATTTATTCTCAATTACTTTATTTTTTTGTGAATGCGTAAATATCACCATTTTTAGCCTGAACAATAATTTTATTATCCACAACTAATGGTTTCGAAATTAATCCACTACTACTGACTTTTGTCTTAGCAACAATTTCGCCATTTTCAACATTCAACCAATATAAATAACCTTCAAAATCACCAAATACAACATAATTCTGGTAGATAACAGGATCTGTTAACTGGCGATGTAAAAGGCTTGTTTGAGTCCAAAGCTCAGCCCCACTGTTCTTAGCAATCGCTTGAACATTATCATTTTGATCAATAACAAATAATTGATGTGTATCAACCGCAAAGTTATGAATAGAGCCAAGTTCTTTGTGCCAAACAGGCTGACCATTACTTAAATCGAGTGCAACAACACTACCATTATAACCAACAGTATAGACTAAATTACCTTCAACTACAGGACTAGAGTCAACATCATTTAGTTTAGCAATTTCAGTAGAGCCTGATGGCTGAGAAATACGTTGCTGCCAAATTAATTGGCCGTCGTTAATATAGTAAGCATTTACTCGACCATTATCATCGCCAACAATGGCTGCACCATGGGCAATCGTTGGTGTAGAGTTACCTCTTAACGACAGTGCAGGAACTTCGAAAGAAACATCCCATAAATTATCACCGGTATCGCGATTAAGACCTTGCAAAATACCACTTGCTGTATGAATAATTAATTTGTCTTGAGAAGATACAGGGCGAGCAAGCACTTCACCTTTTACAGGCTTTTCCCAGACCACTTTACCATCTAAGCGATCTAATGCATATACAACAGCGCGCTCACTACCTACATAGACATATTTATCATCGGCACTTACGCCCCCTGAAAATAGTGCGGTTTTACTACTAAAAAGGGTGCTTTGAGATAAATTTACATCCCATATAGTATTACCGCTAGCTAAATCAATGGCTTTAACTTGTCCACTACGACTGGCGACGTAAATAGCATTATCATAATTACTTGGTCCTAATAATGAGTAAATATGAGTATTGCCAGCCGTACTATTTTTCCACACTTGTTGGATAGAAAATTGGTTATCCACTTTCGGTGAAGGTGAAATTTGAACAATTTCTTCTTCCCCACCGAATAAAGAGCACCCAGCAAGTGAAAACATTAAAACACCAGTAAAAAGATATTTTGATAACTTCATTGTATAGCCCCTTATCGCAGGATAATTAATTTTTATTTTCGTCAGTTACAGCTTGTTTTGCCTTAGCTTCTTGTTCTGCCTTTTCTTTAGCTGCTTGGGCTTCTTGTTCAACTTGTTGTTTTGATTGCAAATATTCAGTTTGATTCAACTTCATTTTAATATTTCCTTCTAAATCTTTGGTTGGATTAGAAGTTAGAGCAACGTTATAAGCGTTAACTGCGTCTGCATAACGCATCATTTTAACTAACACATCACCACGGATATCATTAACAACAGCTCCCCAACTTTCGCTTGTTACATTGCTTAACGATGTTAAACTGTCTTGATATTGACCTTGTTGGTACTGTAAGCGTGCAATACGAATATGGGTAATGGTTCTGACAGGCTCTGAATCGGTTTTCTTTAATACATCAGATAATAATGCTTGTGCACCAGGGTAATCTTTTAATACTTCAACATAAAATTTTGCAGCGCGTAAATTCGCAAACACACTATAAATAGTATCGTCATCTTTCGCAAAAGAAACCAATTCATTAACTGAATCTGGCTTATTATCATCTAATTGAGTAAGTAATTGCTCATATTTATCTGATGATTCTATCGCTTTTTCAGCTTTACAAGATTGCCAATAACGCCAGCCATAAAAAGCGAATAATCCGATCACAAGAACCGCAACCATAATTTTCCATGTTTTAGCAAAAAAGCCCTTTATCTCTTCAAGTTGTTCTTCACTCGATAATTGATGACTCACGTTTTTCTCCTATTTTTTACTTAATTGACAAGCAAGTTTGAACTACGTCTTTTTGTGCAACTTCAACTTGTTCGCCTGTTTGTAAATTTTTAATCATTACTGAATGATTAGCTAGTTCATTTTCACCAATGATAACAGCTATTTTAGCACCTAACCTATCGGCTTTAGCAAATTGTTTCTTAAAATTACTACTACCGTAATTTGTCATAATTCGCCAATCAGGTAGACCATCACGCAACAGCTCAGCAACACTCTGTGTGGCTGCAATTGTCTTCTCATCACCAGATGATATCATATAAATATCAATCGAATTATCGCAATTTAATGTTGGATTAACCGCCTGAACTAATAACACTAAACGCTCAACGCCCATGGCAAAACCAACAGCTGGTGTTGGTTGACCACCCAGTTGACTGACCAGACCATCATAACGACCACCACCACAAACGGTACCTTGAGCACCTAAACTGCTTGTGACCCACTCAAAAACAGTACGATTATAATAATCTAACCCACGAACTAATCTTTGATTAATATTGTATTTGATTCCAGCATTATCCAATAATCGACATAAACCTTCAAAGTGAATTTTGGACTCTTCATCTATATAATCAAATAGTTGAGGAGCTTGGTTTAGTAGCTCTTGTACCACTGGATTTTTTGAATCAAGTACGCGTAATGGATTAGTATACATTCTACGCACACAGTCTTCATCCAATTTATCTTTATATTGTTCAAGAAAAGCAACGAGTGCATTTCGATAATTGGCTCTGGCTTCTAACGAACCAATTGAGTTAAGCTCAAGAGAAGTATATTGTTCAATACCAAGCGCTTTCCAAAAACGAGCTGTTAATAAAATAAGCTCCGCATCAATGTTTGGACCCTCTAGTCCAAATACTTCTACACCAAATTGATGAAATTGGCGATAACGTCCTTTTTGAGGTTTTTCATAACGAAAAGCTGGTCCTAAATACCAAAGGCGTTGCTCTTGATTGTAAAAAAGACCATGCTCAATCCCCGCACGAACACAACCTGCGGTGAGTTCTGGGCGCAGCGTTATACTTTCATCATTACGATCGTTAAAAGTATACATCTCTTTTTCAACAATATCAGTGACTTCACCAACAGCTCGCTTAAATAGTGCCGTATCTTCAACAATCGGTGTTCTAATTTCGTTATAACCATAGCTATTTAATACGCCTTTGACAATTTTTTCAATTTGTTGCCAACTTGCACTATCTGTTGGAAGTAAGTCGTTCATTCCTCGTATTGATTGGATCTTTTTCTCAGTCATTTATTTATTCGCTATTTAGTAAAATTATAATTCAGTTGCTGCAATTCTATTTTTCAACATGGATGCTTTAGCACGAATTTTAGCTTCTAATTCATCAATCATCTGTTCATTATTGATACGGCCAATACGCACACCATCTTCATAAAAACCACTTTTGTTATGACCGCCAGCAACTCCCATAGTTGAAGCTAATGCTTCCCCTGGACCATTGACCACACAACCAATAATAGATACATCCATTGGTGTAATAATGTCTTCCAATCGCTGTTCTAGTATATTGACTGTATTAATCACATCAAACTCTTGGCGAGAACAGGTTGGGCATGCAATAAAATTAATACCCCGAGACCGTATACGCAGTGATTTTAATATATCAAAACCAACTTTAACTTCCTCAACAGGATCTGCGGCTAAAGATACTCGGAGCGTATCGCCGATGCCTTCTGATAACAATAACCCTAATCCAATCGCCGATTTAATAGCACCACTACGCACGCCACCGGCTTCAGTTATACCTAAATGTAATGGTTGCTTAATTTGCTTCGCTAACAATCGATAAGCATCCACTGCAGTAAATACATCTGAAGCTTTTACACTCACTTTAAACTGATCAAAATTAAACCTATCAAGTATATCAACATGGCGCATTGCTGACTCAACTATCGCTTTTGGTGTTGGTTCCCCATATTTCTCTTGAATATCTTTTTCCAGCGAACCCGAATTAACACCAATGCGTATAGGAATATTTTTATCTTTGGCACAATCAACAACAGCCCTAATTCTTGACTCATTACCAATATTACCAGGGTTAATTCTCAAACAATCAACACCATATTCCGCCACTTTTAAAGCAATACGATAATCAAAATGAATATCAGCAATGAGCGGAACTTTGGATTGTTGTTTAATAAATTTAAATGCCTCTGCTGCATCCATCGTTGGAATGGAAACGCGCACAATATCCACACCAACACGCTCAAGCGCTTGAATTTGGGCTACGGTTTTTTCTACATCAGTGGTGCGAGTATTTGTCATCGATTGAACCGCAATTGGCGCTCCGCAACCAATAGGGACATTACCGACATAAATTCGGGTAGATTCTCGTCTAAAAATTGGCGAATCTTGATGGCTCATACACTCTTAACTATATTACAAAATAACTAGCCAGCAATCTTAACAAGATTTAAGACAAATGTCTGTATGAGAATAAGAAAATTTGCTAACTATTAACACGAGTAGATGGGGATGGTGAAATATAATGGCTTACTTCAATAAGGTTATTTTTACTTTCTTTATTCACATAATATAACGTTATACCGAGAGCACAAAAAAGAATAAATAAGGCAATAAAAATAAAGGGGAGCTTTCCTGGCTTTTTAGTTATAAATGCTTGCGTTTGGTATTTCTTTTGCTGAGATTGAGATTGTTGGGTTAACTCATCAATATAAGGTTGATACTGATCAACAGGTAAACCGACAATATCGGCATAAGATCGAATATAACCTTTTACAAAAACAAGAGGGGCGTGAGGCAATTGGTCTTTTTCGATATCAGCAACTACCGTTTTCCGCACATGAATTTTATTGGCAATATCATCTTGAGTTAATCCCATTTGTTCTCGTAAATCAGTGAGCATCACTCCTAGTGAAATATTGTCCATTATCCCCTCATAAACTTAATACTAACCGCTGTAAAACACCTTCTTTACATATTCTACAACTAATCAATTTTTTTTGCATTAAACCATTGTGTTGGTTTTTCAATTTCATGTTGTGCTGCCACTAATTGTAACTCATACTCATCTTGTCTTAACGTTTCAAGCATAACAGCATAGACAGCTGAAGTAGTATGTTCTAAGGCTTCAACCAATGATTTCCCCAGTAAAATATTAGCTAAAAATAACCCGCTAGTCATATCGCCAACACCAACTGGTTGCCTTACGCCAAAATCAACTAATGGACGATCAATATGCCATGCTTCGTCTTTAGTTACAAGCAACATTTCAAAACGATCATTTTTATAGCCAGCTCTGCTTAAATGTTTAACTAAAATAGCTTTAGGTCCTTTTTTGCATAGCTCACGACAAGCTAAAATTGCTTCGTCAACATTATTAATCCGTTGTTTGCCATTTAGCTCTTCAAGTTCTAAGATATTGGGTGCCATCATATCTGCCATAGGCAGTGCTGTATTGCATAAAAATTCAGATACCCCAGGAGCAACAAAGCATCCTTTTTCTGGATGTCCCATTACAGGATCGCAAAGATAGATGGCATCAGGGTTGACAGCTTTTACTTTTTTAACTATTTCAATAATGGCATTACCTTGCTCTGGCGAGCCCATATAACCACTTAACACAGCATTACAACGTTTTAATTCATCAATCTCATTGATCCCATCGGCAATCTCGGTTAAATGAGACGCCGACATTACCGTTCCAGTCCATTGGCGATATTGAGTATGATTAGAAAATTGTACGGTGTTTAAAGGCCAAACATTGACACCTAATCGACGAATAGGAAACTCAGCTGCACTATTTCCAGCATGACCAAATACCACATGAGACTGAATCGATAAAATATTTTTCATGAAATTAGCTCCAAATTAACAAGCAGTAATATTTTTTACCACGACGAAGTAAAGTATAACGATTAAAGAGCTTATCGCTATCAGCAAAACGGTAATCTGTTGTTGTATTACGTTCACCATTAATAGAAATAGCATTAGATTCAATCATCGTTCTTGCCTGCCCTCTTGAAGGAGCAAACTGTGCATTAACGATCGCTTGTTGTAAATCAACTTCCGAATCAACGGCTAGCGTTGGCATACCGTCTTGAGCTAATTGTTCAAAATCAGCTTCTGATAGGTCAGCTAATTTACCAGAAAATAAACTGTCTGTAATACGTTTTGCCGCAACCAGACCCTCTTCACCATGAACAAGGCGCGTAACTTGTTCAGCAAGCACATATTGAGCTCTTGGCGCAACACCGCTATTTTTATCTTCTTCTTCCAATGCATCAATTTCACTTAATGGCATAAATGTAAAGAATTTTAAGAATCGATACACATCAGCATCTGCCGTATTGATCCAGAACTGATAGAATTTATAAGGGCTTGTCTTTTTCGGATCTAACCATACTGCACCACTTTCTGTTTTACCAAATTTGGTACCATCTGATTTAGTGATTAGCGGTACAGTCAAACCATAAACCTGTTTTTGATGTAAGCGACGGGTTAAATCGATACCAGCAGTAATATTACCCCACTGATCAGAACCACCAATTTGTAAAACAACATCATGCGATTTATTCAAACAAGCAAAATCATAAGATTGTAATAAACTATAAGAAAATTCAGTAAATGAGATCCCCGCCTCATCGCGATCAATACGTTGTTTAACTGATTCTTTATTGATCATCGCATTAACCGAGAAGTACTTGCCAATGTCACGTAAAAAGGTCAGTACATTCATACCACTAAACCAATCATAGTTATTGGCAACAATGGCTGCATTTTCACCACAATTAAAATCAAGAAATGGAGAAACTTGCTGTTTAATTTTTTCACTCCATTCAACCACTGTTTCTTCAGTATTAAGTTTACGTTCAACCGCTTTAAAACTTGGATCACCAATTAATCCTGTTGCCCCACCGACTAAAGCTACAGGCTTATGGCCTGCTAACTGAAATCGTTTTAAACAAAGTAATGGGACTAAATGGCCGAGGTGTAAACTATCTGCAGTTGGATCAAAACCACAATAAAGCGCAATTGAATTTTGCTCAATTTGTTCTACTAGCGCTTTTTCATCGGTAAGTTGAGCAATCAGCCCACGTTCCTGTAGTTGTTTGATCACATTTTTTGTCATGATATTTTACCTATTAAATTTATTACGTTTATATTCTAGTTTAAATAAAATGTTATTCTGTTTTGTTATGATAACGTTTATACGCTTGTTTGAAATGATCTTCCACTATATTGTTAGGTTTTTTATCAATAAGACTAACAATAATAATTGCTATAGAAGAAAAAACAAACCCAGGAATAAGTGAATAAAGATTAAACCAATTAAAATTAATCCATAGCAATACCGTTACAGCACCTGTTATCATTCCAGCTAGAGCACCATTACGAGTCATACGAGACCAAAAAACAGAAAATATGATTATAGGTCCAAATGCCGCACCAAATCCAGCCCAAGCGTGACTCACTAAATCAAGTACGCTATTATTTGGATTAATGGCTAATAAAATAGCAATAACTGAAACTAACAACACCATAATACGACCAACCCAAACAAGTTCTTTTTGTTTTGCTTTCGGTCTAAAAAATGCACGATAAAAATCTTCTGTTAGTGCACTTGAACAAACCAGCAATTGGCAACTTAATGTACTCATTACTGCCGCTAAAATAGCCGCTAGCAAAATACCAGCAATCCAAGGATTAAAAAGCAACTTAGATAGCTCAATAAAAATACGTTCATGTTTACCATTATTAATCAAATAAGCTAAATCTGGATGATGAGCAAAAAAGGCAATACCAAAAAAGCCAACGGTAATTGCACCACCTAAGCATAAAACCATCCAAGTCATACTAATTCTACGCGCGTTTCTCATAACTTCATGAGAATCAGCCGCCATAAACCTAGCTAAAATATGAGGTTGACCAAAATAACCAAGCCCCCAACCTAATAAGGAAATAACAGAAATAAAATCCATATGAGCCAATAAATTGGTATAATCAGGGTTAAGTGATTCAATATATACCATTGCATCAGAAAAACCACCTGCATTTACCATAACCATAATTGGCGTTAAGATAAGGGCGAACATCATCAAACTAGCCTGAATGGTATCTGTCCAACTTACTGCTAAAAAACCACCAATAAAGGTATAGATAATTGTTGCACCAGCACCAGCTAACATAGCCCAGCCGTAACTCATACCAAATGTACTTTCAAATAACTTTGCTCCAGCAACCACACCCGAAGCACAATAAATGGTAAAAAAGATAAGAATAATCAAAGCTGAAATAATGCGAAGCAAAGAACTTTTATCATCAAATCGCCGCGCAAAATAATCAGGTAATGTTAAAGAGTTATGATTGACTTCAGTAAAAACACGCAATCGCCCAGCAATCAATAACCAATTGAGGTATGCGCCAATGATAAGTCCAATGGCAATCCAACTTTGAGAAATACCAAACAAAAAAACCGCACCTGGTAACCCCATCAGCAACCAGCCACTCATATCAGATGCACCCGCCGAAAGCGCAGTCACAACACTACCAATACGACGCCCACCTAAAATATAGTCACCAAAATTCTGCGTTGATCGAAACGCAAAATAGCCAATCGCAATCATTCCTAAAATGTACACAGCAAAGGTAACAATCATGGGTAAGGACATATTAAAAAAAACCTTATTTGATGAAATTAAAAAGAGTCGGCTAGCTTACCATAAAATCAGCATGCTAAAAAGACAGTGATGATGAATGTAAATACGCAAATAAATAAAACCGATATAATTTTTCAAATAAATTCAACTCACAATCTGTAATTTCGTACACTATCAATTAGTACACTACCAATTTTATTGTTTATAACTCTAGAAAAACTAACAATGACCTACAGATAAACAATAAATAAAAGTATATAATATGTCTAAATAACTTTTAATATCATTATTTCGTGAAACAATTAACCCGAATCCAAATTTTAGAAAGACTAAAGGATCATATTAAAGATCCAACAACAGAGCTAATTTATCAAACACCTTTTGAGCTACTAATCGCCGTTGTGCTTTCAGCACAAGCAACTGATGTGAGTGTAAACAAAGCCACTAAACCCTTGTTTGCTGTTGCCAATACTGCTGAGCAAATTTTGGCGCTTGGTATTGATAAATTAAAAAGTTATATCCGCACTATTGGGCTATATAATAGTAAGGCTGAGAATATTATAAAAACATGCCAAATTTTAGTTAATAAATATCAAGGCGAAGTGCCAGAAGATTTTAATTCGCTTATTGAACTGCCTGGCGTTGGACGAAAAACGGCTAACGTTGTCTTAAATACAGCCTTTGGCTGGCCAACTATTGCCGTTGATACTCATATATTTCGAGTCAGCAACCGCACTGGTTTTGCACCTGGAAAAACAGTTGAGGCTGTTGAAGAAAAATTGCTGAAAGTTGTACCTAAAGAGTACAAAATCAATTGCCACCATTGGCTAATTTTGCATGGCCGTTATACCTGTATTGCGCGTAAGCCTCGGTGCGGTTCTTGTGTGATTGAAGATTTATGCGAATTTAAAGAAAAAATTTACCCAGAGTGAGAATCATGCTAAATAAATTTAAATTAGATCATGAAGATATCGACTTATTTAAAAACAGTATTGGTAATATCAAAAAGATTAAGCAAGATACCGTTATTCATAAACCGATAAAACGCTCACAAAAAACGGTAGAAACAAAAAAATTACAACATGAAAAAGATCATGCTGAATTTTACTTTTCCGATAATTACCAACCATTATTGCAAGAAGATCCTATCCGCTATAGCAGAGAAAATGCTGATCCTTACGAAGTAAAAAAATTGCGCCGTGGATTTTATAATCCAGAATTCTTTTTAGACTTGCACGGGCTTACTCAACAAGAAGCTAAAAAAGAAATTGCAGCCCTTATCGCTGCATGTTTAAGAGAAAGAGCGCATTGTGCGTGTATTATGTATGGTCATGGTAAAAATATACTAAAAAAACAAACACCACTGTGGCTTGCACAACATCCACGTATTATCTGTTTTCATCAAGCCCCCAAAGAGTTTGGTGGTAGTGCTGCATTATTGATTTTATTTGATATTAATGAATTAACAAATATTTAAAATAACATATATCTCATCGATATATTCAAAAATATTCAATCATATTATTTCATAATATTTATTGTTATACGACTCACAACATATAGCTAACAAAGCAATCATTGTTGTCGAACAAAATATTGACGTTGTCGCATAAAATATATCTTTGTTACACTCATTTTTCATAGCAAAAAATATCCGTATAAAATGGATGACTAAATATTCAACATAATGGAAAAACAAAAAAATCATATGATAGAGATAAATAGGTATAGAGAGGTTAGGAAAAATGTTAAAGTGCAATACCCAAAATTATTTAGCAATAAATTAGAAAAGAAAACTAATTTTAATATTGGGTTGATTACCACTAAACTGCTATCTGTAAAATAAAAAAGCCAGCTTAATTAAGCTGGCAAACATTGGAAGCAATGTGAGCAATGTCATACTTTCCAGAAGCCTTTCTACGCTCTAACAAAGTACGAATTAATGATAATGATAATGATTATCATTATTAAAATCAAGCGTTTTTTTGACTACTTCTAGTTACATAGCAATAAATTTATTATTCTCTTATTTTATAAATAATAAATTTACAGTTGCTCAATACAAAAAAATAAAGCAGAAGCTTTCCCTTCTGCTTTTATAATACGATTTCACGCAATGAATAAATTATTTTAGATTAAGACAATCATCCTTATTATTTTTGATAAATAAACTCAACACCCTCTTCATCGCTTTCGTCCCAATCCTCAAATTCTTCATCATCATCAAAAGCTTCATCCATTACTTGTTGATGATAATCATCCCACATAAACTCCACTTTTTCTGGCGATGATTCTGCCTGCTCGGTTTCACGTGGATGTGCATTAATATATTCCATTAAATCCCAGCATAAAGCCTTTACACCTTCGTGGTTAATTGCAGAAATAGTATAATATTTATCTTGCCAACCAAGTGCCTTAGCAATTTCAGCCGCTCTCTCAGCCCCCTCTTCAGCACCTAATACATCCATTTTATTAAACACTAACCAACGCGGTTTATTAGCTAGTTTTTCACTATACTGATGTAGTTCTTGGATAATGACTTTTGCATTCTCGATCGGATCAGAGCCATCAATTGGTGCGATATCAATTAAATGTACTAACACTCGGCAACGTTCAAGATGTTTTAAGAAACGAATACCAAGCCCTGCTCCATCAGATGCACCTTCTATCAATCCGGGAATGTCAGCAACAACAAAACTCTGTTCGTTATCCATTCTAACCACACCCAAGCTAGGTACTAATGTTGTAAATGGGTAATCCGCTACCTTTGGCTTGGCTGCTGAAACAGCACGAATAAACGTTGATTTACCCGCATTAGGTAAGCCTAACATCCCCACATCAGCAAGTAATAATAACTCTAATAACACATCGCGTTTTTCGCCTGGCGTACCGTCCGTTTTTTGCCTTGGCGCACGATTTACTGATGATTTAAAACGTGCATTTCCTAGGCCATGAAAGCCACCTTTAGCAACCAATACTTTTTGTTGGTGATGCGTTAAATCGCCAATAACTTCACCAGTATATTTATCCGTAATTCGCGTTCCTACAGGCACTTTAACAGTGATATCTCGACCTCGTTTACCGGTACAATCAGAACCTTGCCCATTTTGACCACGTTCAGCACGGTAATTTTTTTCAAACTGAAAATCAACAAGTGTATTCAAATTCTCATCAGCAATAAAAAATACATCACCACCATCACCACCATCACCACCGTCAGGGCCACCTTTAGGTATATATTTTTCTCGGCGAAAACCAACACAACCATTTCCACCATCTCCAGCTTCGACTCGAATTGAAGCTTCATCTACAAATTTCATTATTCTTCCCCTTTATTGCGGTTAATTAGCCAGCCTTTTCTTGGATGCCAAATATAATGCCCAATGGTCGCAAACATTGCGCCCGCAACAACAGACACTGCGCCAATATAACCTAAAATATTTAAATATTGCATAGCAAACTTTTCAGGCCAAATTAATGCAAACAGATCTGAAAAGACAAGTGCAAATAATGGCGTTAGGGTTGTTATAGCACTAACTTGTGCCGCTTGCCACCGCTCCATTGCCATCACTAACGCACCATATGCAATGATAGTATTTAAACCACAAAATATAATTGCAAAAAGTTGCGTTGCATCAGCATTTGCAATCCTGCTTGGTGAAGTAAATGGCATTAAAAACACGGTACAAATAAGGTAAATTAACCAAAGTAGCTGTTCTGCACGTAATTTACGTAATAACACCTTTTGAGCAAGTGCATAGCAAGCCCATGAGACCGAAGCAAGTAAACCAAGCCAAACCCCTATACCATACGAAGACATATTAGAAAACAGATCTGCAATATTTTTATTAAAAAATAGCCCTAACCCAATTAGTAAGACTAAAATACCAATGATCTGAGTTGGTCTTAGTCGCTCTTTAAAAATTAAAGCGCTTGACACCATAAATATCACAATGCCAGTTTGCCCAACAACTTGGGCTGTTGTGGCTGAAAGGTATTGAACTGCACTAGCAAATAAAGCAAAATTACCCAGCAATCCAAATCCAGCAATTATCAATAAAATAAAGCGACGGCGTTTTTTAAACATCATTAAACTAGGAAATTGCTTTTTGTAAGCCAACCAAATGGTAATCCCAAGCGCTGAAATAGCTAACCTAGACCAGGCTAATGTCAAGGGATCAACAACCACTAGTGCATATTTCATTGCAACTGGCACAATACCCCACATCACCGCAGTTAACATGGCAAGTGCAAAACCTAATTTAACATTTTGCTGTTTTATCATATCGCTATCGATTTTATATGCGTTTAAAGAAAAGAAAAAAGCCCCACAATAACTGTGAGGCTTTTATAACTTTTGACCCGCTATTAAGTTAGCTATTTGCAACTACGCTAACATAACGACGGTTTTTAGGTCCTTTAACTTCAAATTTTACTTGCCCATCAATTAAGGCAAATAGAGTATGATCGCGACCACAACCTACATTGGTACCTGGATGAAATTGAGTTCCGCGTTGACGAACTAAAATATTACCCGCAAGAACTTCTTGACTACCATAACGTTTAACACCTAAACGTTTACTTTGGGAATCACGACCATTACGTGATGAACCACCAGCCTTCTTATGTGCCATTGTGCGATACTCCTATTAAGCGATTGCAGTGATCTTCACATCAGTGAACCACTGACGGTGACCTTGTTGTTTACGATAGTGTTTACGACGACGGAATTTAACAATTTTCACTTTGTCACCACGACCGTGCTCAACAATTTCTGCTTTAATTGTTGCACCTTCAACAAACGGAGCACCAACTTTGATGTCTTCACCATTTGCTACCATTAAAACTTTATCGAAAACAACTTCTGAACCTGTTTCGACTTCAATTTTTTCCAAGCGAACGACTTGCCCTTCGCTAACTCGGTGTTGCTTACCACCACTTTGGAAAACTGCGTACATACTTAACTCCGCAATAAAAAGCAGACGATTACTTGATTAAACATATATGTCTGCATTGATTAATCTTATAGGGCGTGAATTTTACGCAAAATTTATGCTTGTTGCAAGCGCTGTTTACCAAAAGATCGCAAAAAGTTACAAAAAAGATCAGCGGTACACTTTTTTCAAGCTACAATAATCATAAATTATTAGTTACCCAAAACAAATTATAAAATAATGATGAGTGCTTATACACCGAAAAGAAAAATTGGCCACACCGCATCAATTATTAACCGTTTAACGCTATTATTGTTTTTTTTAGGGATGATTGCTTTAGTCGCATTATCGTTTTCAATTCAGGTAGCCAACGATGCCAAAGGTGGCGCATACATGGTAAATCAATTGGGGCTACTGAGAATGAAAAACTACCAATTGCTTACTATGATTCCACTGAACGAAAAAGACTATGTCCGTTTAAATATATTTAGTGATATTGCTTCATCACAACCGCATTTAATGCTTTTACAACGTTATGACTTAATGAATGAATTTAATCAATTACAACTTGATTGGAATACTCACATTGCCATTAAAATACAGCAAGCAAAAAAATTGAATGAGATAAAAACTGACATTGAAAACTATGTGACTCGTATCAACCATTTGGTGCATAAGATTGATCAAAAAACCGAAAGTAAAATTTACTATATTTCTCAATTACAACAATTATTTATTGCCATTATTGTCTGTTTTTTAATTGTTCAAATTTATTACTTGCGTTATTACCTGCTTGCACCATGGCAAAAGCTACTAGATATGGCTGAAGCTATTACAAATCACAATTTTAAAGAACGTTTTAATATTAGAACCCCAAAAAATGAGTTTGATTTACTAGGGCTGGCTTTTAATCGGATGTCAGAGCAGATCGAATCACAATATTTATTGCTAGAACAACAAGTTGCTGAAAAAACAGCCAGGCTACAACAAACCAATAAAATCGTTTCATTTCAATACCAAGCAACGAAGCAACTACATACTTCAGAGCCATTATGTGCCCGTTTTTTAAAAATCCTACGTCAATTAGAAGAGTTAGTGCCATTAACTCACTTTCAAATTCGCTTTTATGAATCCGATGATCCTGAGCATTATCAACAAGCCAGTTACGATAACGAGCAAAAATTACCTTATTGCCAAAGCCCTAAATGCAATGCATGTTTAATCTCGTCCAAGCATGGTTCCGAAAAAAACCTTCAACGCCATTGGTATCTTCAAGAAAACGGAGAAAAATATGGGATATTATTTGCTTTGCAACCAACGGGATTAATATTAACCGATGAGCAAGAAAGCTTAATTATGGGGCTCATTGAGCAAATGACTACAGCAATGAAGCTAGAGAGAAAAATAGAACAACAGAAACAATATTTATTAATGAAAGAACGCTCTGCTATGGCCAGAGAACTGCATGATTCGATAGCACAATCACTTTCTTGTTTAAAAATACACCTTAGTTGCTTACAAATGCAATCAGATCTCACATCGCAAAGCAGTATTGATTTATTGGCAACCATGCGTAAAGAGATCAATCTTACCTATTCACAATTAAGAGAACTTATTACCTCTTTCCGTTTACGTCTCAATCGCACAGGCTTTTATGCAAGTTTAATCGAACTCATTGAAGAGTTTAACCAAAAATTACAATTCAATATTCAATTTGAATACCAATTACCACTTAATATTATTAATAGTAAATATGCATTTCATTTATTACAGATTATTCGAGAAGGGCTAAATAATATATACAAACATGCAAAAGCCACACAAGTCGCTGTCAATTTAAAAATGAATGATGATCAAATTGTTTCTGTTTGTATTGAAGATAATGGTATTGGTTTACAAAACAATATTAAACAGGATAATCGTTATGGACTAATTATTATGCGTGATAGGGTTGAAATACTAAATGGCAATTTATCAATCAACAGCAAACCTCATGTAGGAACACAAATTATGGTAGCATTTAAAGCAAACAAAACCATTCCATTAAAAAAAATAGATGAGTAAAAAATGGAACAAATAAATAGTTCAATTCTTCTTATTGATGATCACCCAATGTTAAGAAATGGCGTGAAACAATTAATAAACACAGTAAACCATTTTGAAATTGTGGGAGAAGCTGGCTCAGGTATCGAAGGGGTTAAATTAGCCCAAGAGCTCGATCCTGATATTATTCTGCTCGATATCAATATGCAAGATGTCAATGGGCTAGAAATATTGCGCTATTTACGGGAGAAAAACATCGCAAGTCGCATTATTATGTTCACCGTATCGGACGCAAAAGAAGATATTATCACGGCACTAAAAACAGGTGCTGATGGGTATTTATTAAAAGATATGGAACCAGAGGATTTTCTAAAATCACTCAAAGAAATCTCGCTTGGAAAGCTAATTATGGATGATGCGATTTCACATATTATCCTCAATTACATGCGTCATGGTGAAGAACAGCTTACTAATCAAACTCACGATGTAAGCCTGTTGACACCAAGAGAAAATGAAATTTTTAATTTATTAGTTCAAGGCCTGCCGAATAAATTAATTGCAAAAGAGCTAGGTATCGTAGAAAGTACTGTAAAAGTACACATCAAAAGCATATTCAAAAAACTTAATTTTAAATCACGAATGGAAATGACCGTATGGTATCTACAAAGTAAGGAATAATCTTATCCATTGAAAAATAAAAATAGATAAATCGTTATACGTTATCTTTGTTTAATAGAGTAAAACAATTTATAACATAAAAACTTCCTGTTCGGCGAATTAGTAAATAACATTATTCATTTAACAAAATAACAAACATCACAAAAATCAAACAAAGCATTGAAAACTAGAAAGATATGATAACTTATAATAGAATTGTGCAAATAAATAGCTGCTATTTATAGCCATACACACAAAATCTACAATAGGAATATTTGAAATGCCAATATTGATTAATGCTTATTCGACAGTCACTCACCCACCAGCCATTGATTTCCCTTGTGAACGTTTATGTCATCGTGGATTAGATGATCCTGAATTGATGAAACACCTTGATGGTTTTATCGGTTATGTCATGCAAGCAGGCGATGGGCAGATGAATTCACGTCGTTATGCTTTGTATCGCCATATCCAACGAGTTAAACACCAATGGACCTTTGAGATTGAAGAAGATAATTTCAATGAATTTACTACTTGGGGGTGGCAGGTAAATGCCATTATATTTATGCCAGATGGTACGATCCAAAATCCTGATGGCGACGTCTTACAAGATCCTGATGGGGATATTGATTTAGATGCAGCTATGCCTTACCCACCAGAAGCATTAAAGCGCAAAGCAAAAACGGAGCAGTATTTAGCTAAATTAGGATTACATGCACCGACACATTTACCACCGGTTATTGCTGAATCAGAAGTCATACTTAGAACACCAGAAGAAGTCGCTGCACGTGCTTTGGCGATAATGTTAACAGGTATTCAAGCCGAAAGTTTTCGAGAAAATGATCCGATTAATCCGATGGAATTTAAAGAACGTTGCCCAACGGGGTTTGCGGCTTTATCAAATAATGAACGTGACTTTATTTATAGCGAGCAACCAACAGAGCAAGATGTAATAGATATGTCTTGGAAATATGAGGCACTATTACCTTTACAATGGGCAATCAAGTGGCAATCTGAGCTCCCTTTTGC
Organism: Gilliamella sp. Fer1-1; assembly: GCF_001690825.1. NCBI lineage: Bacteria > Pseudomonadati > Pseudomonadota > Gammaproteobacteria > Orbales > Orbaceae > Gilliamella > Gilliamella sp. Fer1-1. Next base: position 11,740 of record NZ_LZGX01000025.1, on the reverse strand, counting down.
TGATACCATCTGTAATGTTTCATCGTTAGTTGACGAAGGGATGCAACACTGTGAGCAAGATAATTCTACAGTAACCTTAAGACCAGTTAGTGAATTGTTAGATGCTTTAGATTTACATTACCGCTTACATTGGATAACCACAGATTATCAAATGAAAGATAAGCAACCACCCGCTTCAATAATAAGTGACGTTATTCAAGAGCGCCATTATGCATTAAATTGGTTAACTTGCTTTGAAAATGCGGATTGGGATGATGTCGATACACCGACCTAATATTTTGTCTTATTATTTAGCAGGCACCATGCCGTATTAAATTAGTAGATACTTTATTCATTGGCTAATGATTCATCTCATTAGCCATTTTTTAAAGTGAATAACTGAACCTTTTATAAGTAACGAAAAAATACAATCGTAGCATTGCGCACAACTAAAACTAATTTAGCTGTTCCCATTACTATCAGAAAACCAACTCAGTTTTTCACGTAATGCCACAACCGGGCCAATAATAATTAAACTCGGACTACAAGCTTGTAATGATAGTTGCGTTAAATGACATAACAAACCCGATATAACTTTTTGCTTCGTTGTTGTACCTTCTTCTACAATGGCAACTGGCGTATTTGCATCCATACCATGCTTAATTAACTGTTTTTCGATGTTTGCAGCTTGAGATAAACCCATATAAAAAACCAGTGTTTGTTTTTCGGCTGCTAAACTTTGCCAATCAAGGTGGCTACCATCTTTCAAATGCCCTGTAATTAACCGTACACTATGCGCGTAACTTCGATGCGTTAATGGAATGCCACTATAAGCAGAACACCCCGACGCTGCCGTAATGCCTGGCACGACCGAAAAAGGAATATCAGCGTTAAATAATGTTTCTAACTCTTCACCACCTCGACCAAAAATAAACGGATCGCCACCTTTTAAACGCACAACACGCTTACCTTTTTTAGCTTGCTGTAAAAGAATTTGATTGATTTGTTCTTGAGGCACACAATGAAATCCGGCTCGTTTACCAACAAAAATACGTTTAGCATCTCGGCGAGCAAGATTCATAATTTCATCTGAGACTAATCTATCATAGACAATAATATCTGCCTGCTGGATCTGTTGTAATCCTTTTAAAGTCAATAACCCAGCATCACCAGGACCCGCTCCGACTAACACAACCTCACCTCGAGAATCAAGCGAGGCATCAAATAACTCATTAGTGAGCTTCTCAACACGCTCAGAATCATTATTTGCAATTGCTTGAGCCAACCTGTCATGAGAAAACAACCTTTCCCAAAAACGACGGCGCTCAGTGATTGTTTGATAGGTTTTTTTAACTTTATTGCGCAAATAACCTGAATATTTAGCCAGTTTTCCTAAATGTTCGGGCAAAATAGATTCTAATTTCTCACGCAATAATCTAGCCAAAACAGGAGCATGCCCCTCTGAAGACACGGCTACCATAATAGGCGAGCGATCGATAATTGAAGGCATAATAAAACTAGCCTCCTTAGGAGAATCAACCACATTACAAAAAACACACCGTTTTTCAGCCTCAAGGCTCACTTTTTGGTTAATATCTTGGCAATCTGTGGCAGCAATAACCAGCCACTTATTATCAAGTAATTGTGCATTAAATTCCCCTTGAACTAGGGTAAGTTGCTGTTGTTCATGCCAACACATAAATTGCTCATTAAACGATTGAGAATTAACCGTAAGACGTGCGCCCGCTTCAAGTAATAGCCGCGCTTTACGTTCAGCAACTTCACCACCACCGACTAACAAACAATCACGGTTTTCTAACTTACAAAATAAGGGGAAATAATCCATAACACCTCAAAATAAAACATCTTTTTAACAATTTACTGATAATCAATCTAACAATAGCACTCTATGCATTATTCTGTGTTTAACTACCTTGCTATTTTGTATGACTTGTAACAATCAACGCCAAACACAATGCTCATTAAACATTCTTTATTGAAAGAGGGGAAATTCGCTATATCGCCCCTCCGATTTAAGCTAATGAGTTGAATAACCAACTTTTTATTCAGCAGTACTTAAGGTCGCTCAGCTCTAGGCGTTGAATACCAGTATCCGAGCCCCATAAATAACGCACCAGAAACAATATTTCCTAATGATACCCATAATAGATTATGACCAATTCCAGTTAGCGTGTAAGCATCACTATGGTTACCAAACCAAGAAAGCGAAAAAAGCGTCATATTGGCGATTGAGTGCTCATAACCACAAGCGATAAATGCTAACAAGCACCACCAAATTGCAATAAATTTTGCAGACCCTTCAACACGATTAGCCATCCAAATTGCTAAACAAACTAGCCAGTTACATAACACACCTCTAAAAAATAATGGGCAAGCCGCGGCCGATGTTTTTGCTAAAGCCGCAGTATGCACAAGGCTAGTATCGGTAGATAATAAAGGCGTTGCCGCATAAAAATACAGTGCCGCAACAAAAATTGAACCAACTAAATTTCCCAGCCATGTTTGTGGCAATACTAACCACATCTGCGTGTGTGTAATTTTTTTGCATTTCACCCCAAGCGTTAAAAACATGGTATGCCCAGTAAATAATTCTGATCCAGCAATTACCACTAACGTTAATGCGATCCCAAATGTCGCCCCCATAACTAAAGGTCTTATTGAAGTTTCAACCAAATTACCCAAAGTAAAAATTAAAATAATACCAAAACCTACATAAGCACCCGCCATGGCTGAACTTACCCAAAAACCGAATGGATTGGTTTTTGCCAAGCGAACAATACGCGCTGCATTAGCAGCACATTTATTGATTGTCTCTGTATACATATTTTTACCCTCTTAAAAAGATATTTAATTTGATTTAACCTGCACAGTACCATCATCATTAACATTCACTTGATAATAGGCGATAGAATATTGTTCATCATCCAAACAATAACCGTCTTTTAAACGAAAACGCTGTTTTTTTAGTGGGCTGGCAACATATAGCTCATTTTCATGCTGTCCAATAATGCCTCGCGATAACACACTTGCCTTAGCAAAAGGATCAATATTACTAATCGCATAAAGATCAGCATTATTATATGGACGAAAAATAGCAACGTGATCATGACCAACAAGCGCACAAACTCCGGTGCCTGGCAAAATATCATCAAGCTTACAAACCGTTATCCATTGACTCATACTATTCCCCTAACATTATTTTACGTTCTTCTGCTGTAGCAGGTCGATGCTGATCGCGCTCCGCTACAATTTGCACATTTTCATCACGCTGATTACTATTAATAAAGTGAGCAAATCGAACTTGATTTTCAGGATTTTCAACCGTCTTTTTCCACTCACACACCATTAATTTACGTAAGCGCGCCATTTCGCTTTCTAGTTCAGCATTAATCCCTAACTTATCGTCAACAATAACACTACGCAAATAATCAATACCCCCGTCTAGATTTTCAAGCCAGACGGATGTACGTTGTAACTTATCAGCGGTACGAATATAGAACATAAGAAAACGGTCAATGTATTGAATTAGCGTATTTTTATCTAGATCAGCCGCAAGTAAATCAGCATGGCGAGGCTTCATACCACCATTACCACAAACGTAAAGATTCCACCCTTTCTCTGTAGCAATCACACCAATATCTTTACCTTGGGCTTCGGCACATTCACGCGTACAACCTGATACACCTAACTTAAATTTATGCGGTGCCCGAATACCTTTATAGCGATGTTCTAACTCAACGCCAAAACCCACACTATCACCCACACCATATCGGCACCATGTGCTACCAACACAAGTTTTTGCCATTCTTAATGCTTTAGCATATGCATAACCACTTTCAAAACCGGCATCAATAAGCTCCTTCCAAATAGCTGGAAGATCATCTTTTTGCGCACCAAATAAGCCAATACGTTGTGAACCAGTAATTTTAGAATAGAGGTGATATTTTTTAGCTATTTGACCAACAGCAATTAACCCTTCTGGCGTAATTTCACCACCGGCGCTACGCGGAATCACCGAATAAGTACCATTTTTTTGAATATTTCCCAAGAAAATATCATTACTATCTTGCAAAGGGATTAAATCATCTTTAAGAATATAATCATTCCAACTTGAGGCTAATAACGATCCAACGGTAGGTTTACAAACCTCACAACCATAGCCCTGACCATGTTTTTTAATCACTTGATCAAATGACGTTAAACCCTCAACACGAATTAAATGGTATAACTCCTGACGAGAATATTTAAAATGCTCACATAATGCGTGACTAACCTCGATCCCTTGTTTAGCTAATTCCATATTAAGGATTTGGGTCACTAAGGGAATACACCCCCCACACCCTGTGCCCGCTTTTGTTTCGGCTTTTATTGCTGCAACGGTATGGCAACCTGCATTAATTGCATTAACAATTTTTTCTTTCGTTACATCAAAACAAGAACAAATTTGGGCCGAATCAGGAAGCGCTTCAACGCCCATCGTAGGTTTTGCTCCTGCATGAGCAGGCAATATCAAAGTATCGGGGTGCTCTGGCAGATCCATATCATTAAGCATTAATTGTAATAAATTACTATAGTCTGAAGTATCACCAACAAGCACTGCGCCCAATAACTTGTTATTATCTTGAGAGACAACTAATTTTTTATAAATAGGAACCGTTTCATCTAAATAAACATAGCTACGGCTACCGATTGTTTTCGCTTTAGCATCACCAATACTGCCGACATCTACTCCCATTAATTTTAATTTAGCGCTCATATCTGCGCCTTCAAATGGATTTTGCTCACCCATTAAATGCGCCAAGGCAACCTGCGCCATTTTATATCCTGGTGCAACTAAACCAAATACTCTGCCTTGCCAACAAGCACATTCACCAATAGCGTAAATATCAGGATCAGAAGTTTGGCAATAGTCATTAACCACAATGCCACCACGTTGGCCAATTTCAAGCTGACATGCTTTGGCAAGCTGATCATTCGGGCGAATACCTGTTGAGAAAACAATAAAATCAATTTCAAGTGATGTGCCATCAGCAAATTGCATAATTTTACCCGATGGTGTGTGAATAATTTCTTGGGTATTTTTGCTAGTGTGAACGCTAACGCCCATACTTTCAATTTTTCGGCGTAACTGCTCGCCTCCCATTACATCAAGTTGCTCTGCCATTAATACTGGTGCGAATTCAACGACATGTGTTTGTATTCCCAAGTTTTTTAATGCACCGGCAGCTTCAAGCCCCAACAAGCCACCACCAACAACCGCCCCCGTTTTACAGTGGCTAGCACATTCAGCAATAGCATCAAGGTCTTCAATGGTTCGGTAAACAAAACAATTTAAACCATTAGCGCCTTTAATCGGTGGAACCCATGCATAAGATCCTGTTGCAATGATCAATTTATCATAACTAACAATTCGCCCCGTCTGTGAATGAACTTCTTTACGCTGACGATTGATTAAAATAGCGCGTTCATTAAGTAATATGTTAATGCCATTTTCTTCATATAGCCCTTCACGAACTAAAGAAAGTGCTTCAGCAGTATGACCGGAAAAATAAGAGGAAAGATGAACGCGATCATAGGCAAGGCGAGGCTCTTCACAAAAAATAGTAATATTAAATTGATTAGGCGACATTTTATCAATTAACTCTTCAACAAAACGATGCCCAACCATTCCATTACCAATGATAACGAGGTTGGTTTTACTCATACAACAACTCCAAATTTATTTTAATTTAATCATTTAATTTTTATTTTGCTCACATTGTATGAAACTTTGTACAGAATATAACTACTCTCAAGGATTACTACTTTAGTGGTAAAGATAAGGCTATTTTAAAAAAAGTTTATTTGAAAATAAGCAACAATGACAATTAGTTATAAAACAATATCGACTCAACTCCCATAACCAACCCATAAAAAATAGTTAAAAAAGTTGCCAATTATAATTAACTTTATATAATTAGCCGACTAAATAAATTGAGTAATGATAATTGAATTACAATTCAAGAAAACTTCCTTCACGCGAAACTTTAGCAAAAGCGCAAAGATTTACTGATGAAACCATTGAGGTTTCCGGTGTCGATCTTGTCCTTAGTTTAATCACTACCGCCGATTTAATTCGCTCAAATATTTATGCGCAACTGGCAAAAGATTATGATGTATCTGAAGGAAAATTTGCGTTGTTAATGTCCTTGTATAGTGAAGGAGAAACTTGTGCTAGCGAGCTCGCATTAAGAGTCGGCGTTACACCGGCAACCGTTTCGGTAATGGTAAAACGAATGTTAGCTACCCAAGATCCTTTAATATCAATGACGAAAAGTGGACAAGATGGCCGCTCCCGACTCATCACGCTCACCACGACGGGAGTGAATCTTATTCAAAAAGCATTACCTGATCACTTAAAATCGATTCGCGCTTTTGCTCAAGTCTTAAATCCACAAGAGCAAGAATCTTTAATTGCAATGTTGCGCAAATTATTGCGGAAATAATTGCTAGTATTTATTAATAATCGTAATATTTTAACCATATACTTAGCTGACTAAATAAATGAAAAATAAATTAAACTTCAATAATTTACCTAAAAACATTAAAATCCCTGTTATCTTTTTATTGCTACTTCTTTTTGGCTCAATACTAATTTGTCTTGGTTCCAGAAACGATGCCGTCACTGTGGCAAAAAGTATCAAATCAGGGGTATTAACTGCTGATGAAATCAATATTGCATTCCAAAATGTTGGTGGGAAGGTCATAAAACGATTTGTTCAAGAATCACAATTCGTAAAAAAAGGCGATCCTTTAATGCAACTTGAAGATATTGATACCCAGTTATCTATCGATCGCTTACAAGCATTGGTCGATAGCCAAACCGCTGCGGTCAATCAAGAACAAGCAGCAATCGAAATCACTGAAAACGAAATCAATCTTAATGAACTATCAACATGGCGCAAAATAGAAGAAGTCAAAGCAGGCTTAGAGGCAGCCAAATCAGCTCGAGATTTGGCTAATACTGAATTTCAACGCCATACTCAATTAAGAAAAGCAGGTGGATCTTCACAATCGCAGCTCGACGCGGCGCGCAATGCCTACATCAGCACAAAAATGCAAGTTGTCCAGATTGAAAGCCAATTGTCAACATTAATGATTGGCGCAACCCCTGAACAAATGACGCAATTTGAACAAACCCGAAATGCAACCGGTATGACATTGCAATCAATCACAATTGCTAAACAAAAATTGCAAAATCGTCAAAATCAACTTGCTCAGATCCGAGCTCAATTAGCACAAGCGGAAACCGATTTAAAACAGCTCAAAGTCAATTACAACCGCCTTACATTGGTTGCACCAGAGGATGGCAAAGTACTAAAGCTGATGTTTGAAGATGGTGAAATGGTGCCGGCTGGTGCACCTGCGGTATTGTTAGAAACTGATCGCAAATATGTTGATATTTATGTTAACGAAAAAATGGTTAATGATTATCAGCCAGGTACTCAGGTAAAAGCGAACGTTATTGCACTCGACAAAACAGTAAAAGGCACCGTACGTTTTGCAACCGCGGCGCCTTCGTTTGCTGATTTACGCATGACTCGCGAACGCGGCCAAGCCGATTTAACATCTTACCAAGTCAGAATTTATATAGAATCCATTCCTAAATTATTAACTGGAATGACACTTGAGGTTAATCAATGATGCAAAACATCATTAAATCTATGCTTGAAGAGCTTGATGCGATGCTATCAGGCCACTTCATCCCTTATTATAAAGTGTGTTTGGGCTTAGCCGCTATCGTGTCGCTTATTTTTTCAATGGTATTGAGCCATGGCTCTGTTTTTGAAGGAAAAATTGCGGTTATTGATTTAGATAGTTCGAATTATTCCACTGAACTAATCAGCAAAGTGAATACCTCGCCTTTTATTGAAATATCTGAGGTCATTCACTCACCAATAAATCCAATTACCTTAGTTTCACACGATCGTAATTTAGGGGTGCTATATATTCCCAAAGGGCTGGAAAAGTCATTAAAGAAAGGCGATCAAACGGTTAAATTAGGTTACTTTGTTGATGATACGAATGATGCACAAAACGCTAAAGTCATGCAAAGTCTTAACGAAATCATTCCTGAGCTAGGGGTAGAATTAAGCGTTGGTAAAGTTGCTGCATTAGGGCAAGGAAGAGAAGCAACCGAAGCGACTTTATCACCAATGCAATTAAAAACACGCTACATGTTTAACCCGGCGAGCTCATCAACAATATCGACAATTATTTATTTTGTTTACTTCTTCTCGTCGCTGACTTATGGACTAACATCGTTAATGATTATCGGCCGCTTAAAAAGCACAGGAATGTGGAATACCGTTGTCGAGCGTGGATTTTTGCCACTATTGGCGCGAACCGTGCCTTATGCCCTATTTTACACCACCGCGCTAACGTTAATTACCGCCATATTGGTCATTTTTGGACAACTGCGTTTTGATGGTAACTATTTTGCATTCGTACCTAGCGTATTTATGACAGGACTCGCATTTGGTTGGCTAGGATTTTTACTTTCTTGGAACACTAACCATCCTGGTGAAGGGGCAAGCCGAATGATATTTTTAGTGCCACCGGGATTCATCATGGGCGGCTCAACCATGGCGGTCGGAATTATGCCTATTTGGGCCTATTATGCCAGTCATGCCTTTCCATTAGTTTGGTTATTCCGATTTTTCCGTGACTGCGCTATGCGTGGGCGCTCGTTTATTGATATGCTTTCAACCTATGGGATCTTTATCATCTATTTAACGGTTATTGCTTTTGTTGTGATGATGTTTGTTGAGCGAGTAAAAAAGACAGCAAAAAACTAATTTTTTGTCAAAAAGTTTCAAATAACATCTACGTTTCAGTAAAAAATTGATACCACATCACATCAATTTTTACCCCTCGATGAATGTTCACCGAGGGGTAAATTTATAGTTGGCACTTCTTTTTTAGAATATTACAACAATGACTTTATAAAGCTGAAGCTAACTAACGTCACTTCCCCCGCATACAAACGACCTTTAAGTTATCATCTAAAAGATTCACACCAAATTTCATCAAACTCCTCTTGATAAATTTGGATTTTAAAATAAAGAGAAATACAAACTACAATCATCGATAAAAAAGTACTAAAAACGATTATTGATAATATATCCTTCAATTCAATATAATGAACGGCCAATAAAGCAATAATAGAATACAGACAAAAAACAAGACTAAAAAAATAAACCATAGGGAAAATAAATAATTCGTCATTTTCTTCGTTACTTTGGACGGTTCTATCCGATAATTGCATAATATAAATATCGTTATTTCCTTGCGCAGCAATCATTTGCCCCTTTTGTCCCTGATTTACCCCATCAGCAGCCAGTGCTAATGCAAGCCATGCATGGCTTTCGCCTAATTTACCTAAATTAATATCTAATGGATAAACCTTATTTGGCGCAATTATAATTTCACCATTAATATCAAAAAATGTCTCCTTTAAAATATTTAATGCAGAAGAAGATAAAGATGTCGTCCATAATTGATTAACTCGTTTCTTTGGTATGTCCACACTTTTTAGTACCAAAAAGATAAGGTCATAGATTCATTTTATATTCAATGGGTGACTGGTAATTTAAAGACGAATGAAGCCTGTTGTAATTAAACCAATCCACATAGTGGTTAAATTGTAACCTGAGTTGTTCAAGTGAATCAAAAATCGTGTTTGACACAAATTCAGTTTTCACCGCTTTAAATGTTACTTCAGCAACAGCATTATCATAAGGGCATCCCTTATGGCTTAATGAACGCTCAATGCCAAACTCCTGTAAACATTCATCAAGTAGATGATTATCAAATTCTTTTCCTCTATCTGAATGAAATAACTCAACTGAATTTAAGTTAATAGGGATTTGGCTGATAGCATCCATAACCAGTTGAGCATTTTTATGTTTTCCTGCACTTCGTCCCACGATTTCTCGATTGCTTACATCAATAATCATACAAAGGTAATGCCATTGTTGTTTTACTCTCACATAAGTTAAATCAGCCACTAACACTTTGCGTTGTTGGCCTACGGTAAACTTACGATTAAGTTGATTACTTACTGTTGATTCGTTGCTTTGTTCTGTATTAGCACGATATTTTAATCTGTTAAGTAAGCTGTTGTTTTAAGTCATCGGGTAAATATTTCTCGAAAATATTTTCATCGTCATCCGCTAAAATGACGTCAATAGAGCAACTTTCTTTCAATAAGAAGAGTGCTGAGGCTAACTCATAAAAGCGTTGTTTTTGTTGTTTAATGAATAAAGGCTTATCAGTTTCATAAATTTTCCATTCTGATATTTTTAATTGCTGTAAAGAGTGTAACTTTTGTATTTTTGTTATCGTTAACGGTTGAACGTTAGTGTGAAATAACTCTAACTGCGTTATCTGATTTAAGAGCCCGCGATCTAACAGTTGGTTAAATAATGAATCATCAATTGACCAAAGAGAGAGGTTATCGGCAAAAATATCCTGTTTTGCCAATAAATCATCAAAGGTTTTAAAATCAAGACCTAAATCATCTCTAGGTACTAATAAGGAAACATAAACATAATCATCCTCAATAATTGCTCGGCTGATCTGTTTTTGATCGTTGAAATATAATTTTATATTACCTGAATGATCTGTTTCTGCATAATCTAAATAGCGAGATTCAATCCTTTTACATACATTATTTTCCCACTCCAATAACCACTCTCTATCACCAGTTGTTTCGGTAATATCAATTTGTTTTTCTTCGTATCTTTTTATTCGGCCTGTACCATCGGGATAATAACCGATAGTTTTAACAAACCAACCATCAATACACAAATGTTCGACTTGTACAAAACCAAAACTATATTGATAACATAAACCTGTAAATGGTTTTCCTTGATAAGAATAACGGATGTCGTTCATTTCATAATCAAAGTCACCGCTATGTAACAATTCATAATCGACCTTTATCATACCATTGGCTTCAAAAACACCATAATCTCGACTACCTGTAATAATACCGTCGGTAATTTCGTATACCTGATAAAGTTGATTATCTCGATGATCGTAAGCTTCGCCATTAAATGGCGTATCGTTATAAAAGTAGTAATTACTGCGCTTTTCTAGTTGATTCAGTTCTATTCTGACTTTCATCATATGGGAACCTTAATCTTTTTATATTATCAACACCTAGTGTTCAAGATTTAGTATAGGTTATATTTTTGCTGTATCCAATTACAAAAAGGCAATATGATTGTTATAAACTTTTCTTTATATGTGGATAAATAAGTGCATTGATTTCCTCATCAGAGTATACGCCTCCTCCCATACAAAAAGCACCTGGTAACTCTTTTATTTGACAAAAAGATAAATGATACGCTTGCATAAAGTAATTTATTACAAGAAAAGAATTAAAGTCACTAGAATCAACTCTATCCTTGATTAACTTTATTAAAAAATTAATCTCTTTACCTTTTTTAGCATTTTCTCTTAATAGTTCTAATAATTCTTCATTTAAATTCATTTTATAATTTCATTTTTGAATTTGGCTTTGCATATCAAGCAACGATGATTCAATCATGATTTTTAATCTATTAAGTTAGTTGATGTTTTAAATCATCGGGTAAGAATTCTTGAAAATAATCGATTCTGCCGTCATTAAAGGTTATTTTGATATTACTATTTTGTTGTAGGGCAAATAAGGCAAGCGCTTGTGCTCGATATT